>WRMQ01000021.1 GCA_009777055.1 Oscillospiraceae bacterium | reverse complement strand
CTCCATTTGCACTCACCCCTTCTAAGGGGCCCAATATCAAACCGCCAGCCGCCGCGCCGGCGCCATAGAAATAATATCACATCTTTTGCCAAAAAGCAAGGGAATTTTTTGTTGTTAATTTGTTAAGCGCAGCCCTTGCAGCCCCCGCAGCTCCCGCCGCAGGCAGCCTCCTCCGGCTCATAGCTTTCCGGGTCCTCTCCCGCCGCGCAGCCTGTGAGAATGCCCGTAAGCCGCTTCATGAAAGCCTCCAGCGCACCGGAGGCCTCCTGGTATTCCCGCATGCTCGAATTTTTCATGATCTCGGCATAAAGCGCTTGGAAGCGTTCGTTGAAGTCCTCCATTTTGGCCTTGTCCGCCTGCTCCTTTTTCGCGGCCTCATGGCGGTATGAAAGCCGCAGGAGCTCCAGCTCCCGCATCCGCTCCGTGAGGGCCTCGTCGGCCTCATTTGCCTCCTTCGCGGCGACATAACGCACATAGACGGGGTCAAGCTGAATGGCGGCGCCCAGCGCGCGGGTCAATTGTTCAATTGCTTGCATGATGCTTCTCCTTCTGATTTTTCTGTTATTCTCTATTATTTCTCCGTTAATTCTCCATCTAATAGCCAATTCATCACGTTCGTAATTCTCACATGGACAAACTGCCCGATCAAGTCCTCCGGGCCGTCGAACTCAACGATTTGATTGCCCTCGCCACGGCCCGCCAGAGCCAAACGCTTGCCCTTGCCCTCGCAGAGCAGCCGCAGAGCTTTGCCCGGCATTTCGGCGCAGCGGGCGGCCGCGATGCTCTCCTGCAGGGCCGTAAGCTCCCGGAGCCGGCGGACCTTCTCGTCGCGCGGCACGGAATCCGGCAGAGAAGCCGCGCGGGTTCCCTGGCGGGGGGAAAAAATAAATGTAAACAACGACGTGTATTTCACCCGCTCCACCAACGCGAGGGTATCCCGGAACTGCGCGTCGCTTTCCCCTGGAAAGCCCACGATGATATCGCTGGTAATGGACAAGCCGGGCATCGCCCGCCGGGCGTAATCCACGACCTCGATATACTGCGCCGCCGTATATTTCCGGTTCATGGCGCGCAGGATTTCGTCGTTCCCGCTTTGCACCGGCAGATGCAGGTGACGGGCGATGTGCCTTCCGCCGGCCATCACGTCCAGCAGCGCGGGGGAGCAGTCCTTGGGATGCGAGGTCATAAAACGCAGCCAGAAGCCGCCCTCCATGGCGTCCAGCTCCCGCAGCAGCCGGGGAAAATCATAGTCCTCCCCCGCCTCGCTCAAGGCCCGGTAGGAGTTCACGTTCTGCCCCAGCAGGGTAATCTCCTGATATCCGGCGGCGATGAGCTCCCGGGCCTCGCTCAGCACGGCCTCCGGCTTGCGGCTGCGCTCCCGCCCGCGCACCAGGGGAACGACGCAGTAGCTGCAGTAGTTATCGCAGCCGTACATCACCGGCAGCCAGGCCTTCGCCGCGCTCTCGCGCTGGATGGGCAGGCCCTCGGCGATCGTTCCGGCCTCCTCCGGGATCTCATACACCCGCCGCCCGGTGGAATACATGCGGTAGAGCAACTCCGGCAGGCGGTGAATCGCGTGGGTGCCAAAGACAAGATCAACAAAGGGAAAGCTCTGGCGGAGCTTTTCGGCCACGTGGCCTTGCTGCACCATGCAGCCGCACAGGGCGACGCGCAGGCGCCTGTCGGCCTGCCGCCGGGCTTTGAGCCGCCCCACGTTGCCGAAGACCCGGTCCTCCGCGTGCTCCCGGATGGCGCAGGTGTTATAGAGGATCAGCGACGCCCGCTCCCTGTCGCCGGTCAATCCATAGCCGCAGCCGCGCAGCAGCCCGCGTATGCGCTCGGAATCCGCCTCGTTGCCCTGGCAGCCATAGGTATGGACAAAAGCCAGGGGCTGCTCTTCATAGCCCTGGCAGGCCAGCAGCTCCCGGACCTGGCTTGCGTATTCCCGCTGGCGCGCCAGCTCGGCGGGGGAGATTTCAGTCGGATTGGTTGAGGGCATGGGGGGCTCCTTCCTCAAAGATTGCGAAAAATTGCGTTTATAATATTACACTGTATCTAGCGGCTTGTCAAGAAATCTCTTTGGCAGGCTGTTTTTTCTCATAAAATAACTTGATTCCCCGCCTCTCTCTGTGCTATAATAGCAAGGCTCTAAAATGAATGAAGCAACACGAAAGGAGACCCCATTCGATGAACTACACCCACGAAATCGAAAACATGTGCGTCGTCGCCAAGGGGCCGCACCATGGCCCGGCCCCCATTCCGGAGGAGGGGCGCTGGGTAAAAGCCTATGAGATCAAGGACATCGCGGGCCTTTCCCACGGCGTGGGCTGGTGCGCGCCGCAGCAGGGCGCCTGCAAGCTGACCCTCAATGTCAAGGACGGCATTGTGGAGGAGGCTCTGGTGGAAACCGTCGGCTGCTCCGGCATGACCCATTCCGCCGCCATGGCCGCCGAGGCGCTTCCCGGCAAAACCCTGCTGGAATGCCTCAATACCGACCTCGTCTGCGACGCCATCAACGTGGCCATGCGAGAGCTCTTCCAGCAGTTCGCCTATGGCCGTACCCAGTCGGCCTTCTCCGAGGACGGCCTGCCCATCGGCGCGGGTCTGGAGGATCTGGGCAAGGGCCTGCGCTCCCAGGTGGGCACGATGTATTCCACGAAGGCCAAGGGCGTGCGCTACATGGAGATGGCCGAGGGCTACGTCACCCGTATGGCCCTCGACGCCGACGGCCAGGTGATCGGCTACGAATTCATCCGCCTGGGCAAAATGCTTGAGGATATCCGCCGCGGCACGCCGCCTGAGGAGGCGCTGCGGAAAAACACGGGGAGCTACGGCAGATTCGCGGACGCGGCGAAGTATATTGACCCGAGGGAGGAATAGGCGTGAAGAGGGTATTGGCGGTTGTTCTGGCGATGCTTATGCTGTGCGGAAGTATGCCAATGAATGCCAGCGCGGCCGGGATTGACATTACGGCTGCGTTTACCGATGCAAGTTTTAGGGCAGTGGTGTACAGGGCAATCGGAAAAAAAGCGCCCGCGGCAATTTATGATGTAGATGTAATTGGGATAACGAGCCTTTCCGCGTCTCCAGGTGCTTATGAGACATGGAAGATTCAAAGCCTTGCGGGGCTGGAGTATTTTACTGGCCTGAAGGAGTTCTGGTGCTGCTGGAACCAGCTTGTGTCACTGCCCAATCTGCCGCCCAGCCTGGTATTTCTTAATTGCATGGGCAATCGATTGACCTCGCTGCCCGCGCTGCCATCTTCTCTGGAAATTCTTTATTGCGCTTCCAATCAGCTTACATCATTACCCGCGCTGCCGTCAAGCCTGGAACGCCTTGAGTGCTATTGGAACGAGTTGACCGCATTGCCCGAATTACCAGGCGGCCTGAAGGTTCTCTGGGCTGAAGACAATCATCTGGAGGCGTTGCCGGAGCTTCCCGCTTCATTGGAAGAGCTTAACGTTTCTGAGAATCAGCTGACTGTTTTGCCCGTACTGCCATCTGATTTGGAAGATCTTTGTGCCAGCGATAATCAATTGACGGAATTGCCCGCATTGCCCGCCAGCCTGGGCCGCCTCGCGTGCAGCAACAATCCGCTGACGGCGCTGCCCACATTGCCCTCCGGTCTTATCAGTCTTTACTGTTTCAATAATCAATTGACCACGCTGCCTCCGCTGCCTTCCAGTCTCCGCATCCTCAACTGCAGCAATAATCAACTGACCGGAATTGATGTAACTGGCTTATCGCTGGAAAGATTCGCTTGCACCTACAACAACATGACCAGTCAATCTGACATAACAGGCTTTACAGGCAGATGGGGCGGTTACTATAATTTCTTCTTTCCACAGAATAACGCGACAGGTATACTGAATACCCAATATGAATCCACCACCGGCAATTGGCTCAAATTCATCTTCCTCTTCGGATGGATATGGATGTGGTTCTAGCCCCACCCGATTTCATAAAAAAGGAGAACATTAGACTATGCCAAACAACGTAACTTTTGAAGGCAAAAACCGCCGTATAGAAAAAATTGAGGCCGCGCTGGCCGAGTGCGGCATCGAAAGCCTTGAGGCCGCACGGGATCTCTGCCTTTCCAAGGGCATCGACGTGGATGCCATCGTCAAGGGCGTGCAGCCCATCGCGTTCGAGAACGCCGTTTGGGCCTATATCCTGGGCGTGGCCATCGCGCTGAAGGAGGGCATTCAAAAAGCCGCTCCGGCGGCGGCGGCGATCGGCAAGGGCCTGCAGGCCTTCTGTATCCCCGGCTCCGTGGCGGAGCAGCGCAAG
Source organism: Oscillospiraceae bacterium (assembly GCA_009777055.1). Lineage (GTDB taxonomy): Bacteria > Bacillota > Clostridia > Oscillospirales > Acutalibacteraceae > WRMQ01. The sequence goes on along the minus strand of WRMQ01000021.1, from coordinate 27,950 downwards.
GTGGGCCTGGGCCACGGCAACCTGGGCGCCATGCTTCTGAACGAAAAAACCAAGTGCTTCGCCTTCCTGGCCGGGCATGAATCCTTTGCCGCCGCCGAAGGGGCCATCGGCATCGCGAAAACGGCGAATAAGGTGCGCAAAGAGCCCCTGCGGGTCATCCTCAACGGCCTTGGCAAGGACGCCGCGATGATCATCTCCCGCATCAACGGCTTCACCTTTGTAAAAACGGAATATGACTTCTACACGGACAAGCTGGAAATCACCGGCACGACGGCCTATTCCGATGGCGAGCGGGCAAAAGTGCGCTGCTTCGGCGCGAATGACGTGCTCGAGGGCGTGGCCATCATGAAGCACGAGGGCGTGGATGTGTCCATCACCGGGAACTCCACGAACCCCACCCGCTTCCAGCACCTGGTGGCTGGCACCTATAAAAAATGGGCCAACGAAAACGGCGCGGCTTATTTCTCCGTAGCCTCGGGCGGCGGCACGGGCCGCACCCTGCACCCGGACAATATGGCCGCGGGCCCGGCCTCCTACGGCTTGACGGACTCCATGGGCCGTATGCACGGCGACGCCCAGTTCGCGGGCTCCTCCTCCGTGCCGGCGCACGTGGAGATGATGGGCCTTATCGGCATGGGGAATAATCCCATGGTGGGCGCGACCGTGGCCTGTGCCGTGGCGGTTGAGGAAGCGTCGAAAGCGTAGGAAGCGGCATATATATTACCAGGGACTCTTCCAACCTTCCGCCCCCCCGAAGGGGCCCCCAGCGCTCTGGCACGAGGCCGGGGGAGAACAAAGAAAGGAAAGAAGAAAGAAAAAAGCAAAGAAAAAGCGCCTGAGATATATATGATGTTTTGCTTTGTGTATGCAGTATAGCATAAAAAGCCGGGCGCGGCACAAAAACAACCCGAACCGCAAATATTCCTTCTTGAAACGCAGTCCCGGAGGATGGGAATCACAAAAAAACGGCCCGGCCTTTGCTTCGCGCAAGGCCGGGTTCTGGTTTTTGCCGTTGATATGCTGAAGAAAAAGGCTCAGGGAAGCCGCCTGCGCCTCCTCGCGAGGAAGATAGTCACAGCGATAAGCCCTGCCAGGCTGAAGCCCATGACAGCCAGCCAGAGGGCCAGGCTGCTCCTGTCGCCGGTTTCGGGCCGGGAAGAGGGCAGGCCGGGCTTGCCGGAGGTTCCGGAGGTCACAGAGCTGTGAATATTGATCAAGCTGTAACCGTCAACGGCTTTTTGATAGCCCTCCACCGGCGCTTCATCCACCGTGTAGACGATTTCCTTGCCGTTTCTATCGTATTTATCCATCTGGATGCTCCAGTGCCAGTGCTCGGCCTCGCCGATTTCCTTTTGCAGAATAAATACGCCGTTGGCGCTGACGCGCAGAAGAATGGATTTGGGCCGCCGGCTGATGGGATTGTCACCATGTGCCCAGGTCTTTTTGCCGCTGACAAGCACCTTTTGCGGCGCGTTAGGGTCCCGCGTATTGGTGATGACGAAGCCGGTGGACGCGCTGCCGGAAAGCTTCTTCGCGTAACCCTCCGCCACGTCGAATTCATCCACCGTCCAAGGGCCGTCCGGGTCCAGGCCCGCCCAGGTATAGCTCCAGTGGTTCCCGGCGTTGAGCGTAACGCAATTCCCGTAGGGAACGCCGTCACGATACAGCTGCACCAGAATGCCGCCGGCCGGCGGGCTGTCCGTTCCCACCCAGGCCTTGTAAGCCTTCACCGCGGTCATCTTCCCGCGTTTTGTCGGTGCCGTTTTGGGGTAGGAGGTTATGTTGTATTCCCAGGTCCGCAATTTCTCGTTCATGAAAGGAACCGTTACAAGATAAGGCGCGATACTGTATTCGCTGCTTTCGCTGTTCGTCTGCGCAACCAAATACAGCCCGGCGGGCAGGCCGGCGAAGGACGCCTTGCCGTCGCCGCCCGTGCTTTTGACGCTGCGCTGGATGCTGTGGGCATAGGCGTAGCTGTCCAGGGCGGCTGCCAGCTCAATGTTTTTCCGCTCGGTCAGCTCCGTGAAATCGGCCTCCGCGCCAACGAAAGCCGGCGCGGCCTCATAGGCGATTTCTCCGTTTTCCTCCCTCGCGGCGGCAACCTGACAGACCGCGACGCTGATTCCGCCCAACGCTTTTCCGCCGTCCCGCATGACAATCGTCAGGTTCGTCAGCTCCAACGCGCGGGCGGCGCCCGAAACCAGCGGCAGCAGACAGGCCGCGGCAAGCACAATCGCTTTCCAACGCTTCATCCTGTAACGGCTCCTTTCCTGCGGGTTTTCCTGCAGCGCATCAGCGCGGATATCATCCAAACCGGCCACGCGGGGATGACGAGCAGCAGCAGCGCCATGGGCTTATCCAGGCGCCTCGCTTCGGCGTAAATCGTCTCCCAGCCGGGGCTTGCGGTGTTTTCCACACGGCGGCCGCGCACCAGCAGCCTGTGGGAGTTAACGCCATAGGGCGTACAGGTCACGAGGGTGCAGTAGTCCATGCCCGGCTCAATGTCCAGCTCCCGCACCGCGTGGGGCTCCACGGTTCGGATCTGGTCCACCTCATAGGTCAGTGTTTCCCCCATGACGTAAAGCGCGAAGCTGTCTCCCTCGGCCATTTGGCCCAGGTCGGTCAGAAGCGTCGACGTGGGCACGCCCCGGTGCCCGGTGATGAACGCGTGGGTCCCGGCCCCGCCCACCGGCAGGGAGGTGCCCTGCATGTGACCCAGGCCCACCTGTAGGGTGCCCTGATCCGTGCCGTGGTAGATGGGCAGGTTCACGTTGATCTTGTCGATGGACAGCAGGCCCATCACGTCCTGGTCGATGCTGAGCAGTTTTTTATACTGCCGCGTTTCGTCCTCCGTGAACGCGAAGCGGTCCGCTTTCAGCGTCAGCTCCCTGTTGTACGCGTGCGCCGCTTCCAGATACGCCTTCATATCCTCTTCGGGCAGGGCCGCCACATCGCTGAAGTAGTGCGCGACGGCCCGTGTCTGGTTGTGGGCGTTTATGTAATCGGCAAGGAAGGGGTACAGCGCCGCGGAGAGGATTATGACAGCGCCCAGCAAAAACGCGCCGCTGATGATAATATGTTTTTTCATAAGCCTCCCCGCCGCCGATGGTATGTGCCGTGATCGCCGCGATAGATTGTTTACGCGGCAGTCAGGGCGTTCAGTGTCCTCTTTTTCCTGTAGATAACATAGGCCGCCGCCAGCAGAACAGCCGCGATGGCGCAGGCGCCCAGGACAACATAGGTACCGATGCCGCCCGTGCCGGGAAGCAGAGAGCCGGAGTTGTTCTGGATATTTACGTCGCCGGGCTTCGTGTTGGCGGCCACGTGGGTGTTGCCATTGATCGTGTAGGATACGATCTTGGTGGTCGCGTCGATATCGCCCTTGGCAATGGTGACCGTTACCGGCGCGCTGTTGAGGTTGAAGCCGGCGGGAGCGGCGGTTTCGATCAGGTAGTACGTGCCAGCGTCAAGGCCGTCTATATGGATCAGACCGCTTTCCGGGGATTCGAGAACCTCTTCGCCGGTCGTCCCGCTTTTTTTCACTGTGTAGCTTCCTCCGCCGTTATTGCTGAAGAAGATGGGGCTTGTTCCGTCCGCGTTTTTGCACAGCTTGAACTGGGCGCCGGGACGGGCGAAATAATGCTCATCCTCATCGCCGAACACCTCGCCGGTGCCGTCGCATACATCGCATTCTGTGCCGGTACCGCCGCACGCGTCGCATTCGACCAGCAGCTCGCCGGAGTACTTGAAAATATCCAGCTTGTAGGTATAGACCCGGACCCACCGCCAGGGCGTTCTGCCGGTGCCCGTGCCGGTGCCGTCCCAATAGGGGTTGGTGCTGTACTCCAGCTGCACCCTGTTGGGGTTGCCGGCGCCGGCGACCACGGCGCGCTCGTTGAGCGTGGCGGAATAGGTGATCTCAATGGCGTCGCCGGTGGTATAGGTGATGAACACGGAAGGGGTGAAGGTGACTGTAATCGTCGTTTCGTCCTCCGGGGCCTTCGTCGACACATTTGTCGTCACTGTATAATCGACGCCCGCCGCAAGGGGCTCCTCGTAATCGCCGTCCAGAAAAACCTTGATGCTGCCCGGATTCAGGGTCAGGCCGGGGCTCATGACGTCGTGCACGATGAATTGATAGCTCGTCTGCGCGGCGGCGTAGCCTCTTCTTTGGGGCACGGCGGTGGTGATTTTAAAATAGGCCGTGTCGCCGATGCTGACGTCGGTCCATTCCTGCCAGCCTCCGCCGTCCGGCGCGGGAGTGGCGGCGTCCGTCGGGCTGCCGCCGTGGAACCAGACCTCCTTGGTAATCTCCGGCACGCCAACCTTCGGGATGACGATGCCCTCGTCGTCGGTGGTGGTCAGGGCGCAGGCCGCCACGATCGTGTTGGACAGCGGGTTTCCGCCCCCGTCTTCCCCTGTATTTTTAACGGAGCCGAACACCATGTAATAGCCGAGAGGCAGACCGGCGCCGCTGTGGTCGATGGTCACACTCGTTTCGCCCGGGCCGGCGCCGGCGATCTGGGAATAGCTGACCACGGCAGGCGGCGTGGGCGTCTGCGTGACATAGGCATACAGCTGGGCGGCCAGCTCGTCCATTGAGGCGGAGCCGGAGGGGCCCATGCCCTCAATCGCCGCGATCAGCGTGGCCTCGGTGTAACTGTTCCCCTCAAAGCTGAGGAACCCTGCCATTCCGGGGGCAAGGGTGTAGGAATAGTTCGATCCGCTGTAGCTCAGGTTGAAGATCCGGTACGCGGTGAAGGTCATGCCGTCGATGCTGAAGCCTTCGGGTTTTTGCACGGTGATGCTGCCGGGAAAATTGCTGCCCGCGTGTACGCTCATGGGCAGGGCCGCGGCCATGAGCAGTGCCAGTGCCAGGAGGGATGCCAGGATCTTGTTCTTTTTCATTTCTTTGCTCCTTTTCTGGTTTGTTTATCTGAACCCGCGAAACGCGGGGAGATATCTTCCGCGCCAGTGACGCCTGTAAAGCAGCGCCCCCGCGAAAAGAACGGGCATGAGCGACAGCGCCGCGACGATATACGCGCCCTTGCCGATACCGCCCACATCCGGAAAACGAATGCCCGGGACATAGCTGTTATGAAAGGTGATATTCGCGGGGGTATACGCCTCCCAGGATCCGCCGTCCTTGGATATCTCGGCTGAGGTCACTTCCAGCTGCCCGTTGACGTCCTCCACGACAAGCTTGACCAGGTATACGGCGGGGTCCTTTTGCCAGCCGAACTGCTCCCCGCCGGCCTCTTTAATCAAAATATAGTAATCCTTCGCTTCCGTCAGCGAAATGGAATCAAAAGCGACCTCTCCGTTTATATGCGTCGCCGTTTTTGTCGTGCCGAGCTTCGCGCCCGTTTCCCCGGTGATATCGGAGGCGTAGGCCTCAAAATCGAAGGACCACTCCAAGGGCGCGCCGTTTCCGCCGACGGTTTTCGTCGCCTTGAGCTGCGCGCTGCCTGGCGCGGGCGCGTACGCGTTTTCAAAGGCCGCCCTGTTGCCGGCCGAGCTGCCGGCCACGCTGCCTGTCGTGAACGACGAAGGCCATGACACCGAGCTGTTTGCTCTTTCTTTATACCCGTCTGCCACGCCGGCGCCGCCCTCCGGTGGAATGCTCAAGCGCAGCAGGTACTCGTTGGCGGCATTGCCCCAGCCCGTTCCGCCGCCGGCGGTTTCCCGCAGGATGAAGTAGTGCGGGGCGGCTGCCGCCAGGCCGCTGAAGGCAATGCTGAAATCGGCGTCCCCCTCGCCGGCGGCGCTTCTGGAAACGGTGATTGTTTTGTTCGTCTCGTTCCAGATGCCGTCTGTCACCGATACGTCCAGATCGGCCGGCCAGTCGGCGGCCCCCCCGTATTCATCGCTTTTTGACAGCGTGAACACAAAGCCGGTGTTCGCCGGCGCGCCGGGGCCGGTGACTGTCTTGCGCGCGTATATTTCCGCGCCTCCCGTAAGCTGGATGTAAGTATTCTGAAAGCTGACGCGGCCTCTTTTATGCGCGAAAAGCGTGGTGTTGTGCTGCTCGCCTTTGTTGCGGGAGGTATAATTTTTACAGACGACAAGGCCATTGATATGCCCTGAGGGATTGCTGTGCGAAAACAGCTGAGAACCGCTGCTGCGCAGTGTGATGTCGCTGTACGGCGCGAGCGCAGACCCGCGCAGGCCGGTTCCTTCATAAAGAAATATATGGGACACATTGGACGGGAAATTATGAAAAACACGTCCTGAAAAATATCTGGTCGCGATGAAATCCTCGGTGTATGACGCCGTATTGTTATAATATGTACTATAGATAGAAGGCCAGGTTGCCCACGCGCTGTTCGCGGAAAGCGTGACATTGCTTCCGCCAACCAGATAGTTGATGATAAAATCACCTTTAAAATCCTCGGGGACAACCAGGCGGATGTTGGAAAACTGCTGCAGTGCGGCGCCGGACAGCGTAACGTTATATACGATCTTGTCATACCCGGAATATCCGGTCCGGCTCAGGTTGAGAATCAGCTCGGCGGCTGAGCTTTTTGTCACAGGTGGTATTACTAATATCCTGCCGGCGCTCGTATAGCCGCGCCATTCGTCGCTCAATTCCTGTAAATCATCCTCCGCCCTGCTGAAAAAAACATCAAGGATATCTCTTTCCACCCTTTCCACATCGCCGTAGCTGATTAGCTTTTCTTTTTGGATCATGCTCCAAATGCTGCCGTTGCCTAAATCCGGGTTGTAATAGGTGAAGCCGGGGGTGCCGGGATCCGGCCTTTCCCTAATCAAGGTTCCATAACCTTGCGTGCTCGTGGCGCTGATGTTTGAATTAGGGTTTTTCGACATCACAAGCTTTCCGCCGCTGGTGGTAATGCCGTGGCTTTCCTGCATCGTCAGATCTCCCCTGACCAGCGCCGTGGGGGTATAGGGCCGGGCAGGCCAGGTCGGCGCCACAAAGTCTCTGTTGGGCTCGCCGATGGCGAATTGACGCCAGTAGTAATCCCATAGAGATGATAATACTGTGGTGTTTCCCCCCGCGGCCAGGCATCCTTCAATATCGGCGCCGGAAAGCGTCACATTCTCCAGCGCGAATACGCCGAAATAGCTGGCCGAGCCGAAGGGGTTGTTTTTGTTCGGGGCCTCCCAGACATAGGGGTCATGCTCCGGATAATCGAACAGCACGTATAAATCGTTCCAGGCATACGCCCGGCCCTGGTCGTCTGTGCCCGAATCCTGGTCCCGCTTGACATATACCCTGACAATTTGCGCCGGGCTGCCGCTTGTCCAGCCGCCGCCGGGAGTGAGCTCCTCTATTTTGAAGTAATATGGGCCGCCCGGGGCCGTAAACGTGATTTCGGGAAACTGGAATGGATAATCTCCCGCGCCGCTCGTTTCCGCCGAAGCCGTCAGCGGCGCGGTTACCCTGCCGGCGATAACCTCAGCTCCGGTGTCCGCGCTGGGCGAGCTCCACTGGGTCAACGTGAAGAAAAATTCTTCGTCGGGAATGGCGCCCTCGCCATCTACGGTTTTGATGCCGCAGATGGTGGCTGTAACGGCTGAACCGGAGTTGGAGTCGGCAAGCGCGAGCCTTAAAAACAGCGTCCCCGTCAACAGCACGGCGGCAAGGCACAGCGGCGCCGCGAGGACCGCCGCGATCCATTTGCGTTTTTTATCCGCGAAAAAAACCATCAGAGCCGCGTTGCATATATTCCTCATCCGCGCGCACCACCCTTGCGTTATATTCGTTGCCCCACTGTTTATTTCACGGAGCCCAGCCTGCCCGGCGGCCACACCCGCAAGACCACCCTGCCCACAATCTGGTCCCTGCCCACCGGCCCGAAGCGGCTGTCGCGGCTGTCCAGCGACGACGGCCTGTTGTCGCCCAGAACGAAAACCGTTCCCGGGAGCACATAGCAGGGGAAGCCGATGTCGCAGCTGCCCAGGCTCGGCTCAGCGACATATGGCTCCTTCAGCGTTTCGCCGTTGACTGACACAAGGCCGTCCCCGTCGATTTCCACCCGGTCGCCCGCCACGGCGATCACCCGCTTGACATGCAGCCTGTTGTTGTGATAAAAAGCGATGAGGTCGTTCCGCGCGGGGCTGTCCGTCTTGACCGCGAGGACGATTTCGTCCATCCGCAGCAGGGGCTCCATGCTCGTGCCATCCAGCTGCAGCGGGGTCACCCAAAGATACAGGACGACCGCGCTCGCGGCCGCCAGGACCAGGAAGCCCGCCAGAAGCATACGCGCCAGCCGCCGGTACGAGGCGATCCGGTCGCAGCGCGCGATCACCCTGTCGAGAAGCTCCGTGCTTGGGCGCCCCAGGGCGGCGACCTGTTTTCTGATTATATCGTCTTTGTTTTTCCGCATAACGCTTATCCCGCCTGGTTACATCCGCCAGCCCCTCAAGAGCCCCGCTTGATACGCCAGGAGCAGGTCTTCCTTTTCTTTTCTTTCCCGCCGAAGCTCCTCCTCCAGATTTCGGATCATGACAAAGAGGTGCCTGCGGCTGAGCGCCCACAATTGTTTTTCCGTTACGGCCGCTTCCGCCCGCTCAGGGCTTTGGGGGGCGGGTGGCAGGGCGCCGAATAACGCGGCGAAGTCTTCGTCGTCCATCAATTCGGCGACGATGTCCTCAAAAGAATTTGCTCCGCTTCGCACATTCAAGCTCCGCCTCCTCCCTCCAGAATTAAAATAGCATAGAAACCGGGCTTATGCCTGAAAACTACCCCAACCGCAAAAAAGAATGACCGAAACGCAAATAGCAATATACACGCCAAGCTATTTTCTGCCCAGGCGCGCCTTCAGGCGTTCAATTTCTTCCTCGACGTCCAGCTGCTGCCGCCTGTGCGGCCCGCCCCGTTCCGCGGCGATCCCTTCGAATCCGCCCTCCCGTTTGAGCCTCCGCTTACAGATCAGCCACAGGATCAGGCCTATGGCAATGCCCAGCACCAGGGCGGCGAGCTCGATCCAATTACTCGTATCCATAAAGAACATCCACCTCTTTCCGCAGCGCGTCGCGTTCCTCCACGATCCTGCGCCGCCTTCGAATATATATCAGACATAAAAAATATGGTGTCAGAAGAAAAGCGAAAAAGCTCAGTGAAACGGCGTTCGCGCCGACCAGTACAATGTCCATCACGGGGAGCGTGTCCGGCGGCTCGGCGGGCGCGGCAGCGGGAGGCTGGATCCCCGGCACAGACAGCGCCTCCAGCGTCCGGGGCTCCACAAGGCCGCAGCGGGCGCATTCACGCGTTTCCAGGCCCTCCGTGCCCTCCCTGGCTGGGGTTTCCGGCTGCCACTCGCCGAAGTCATGGCTGCCGATGGCCGGAATGCTCTCCTCGTAGCTGTGCGCGGGATCGTTGGCGCAGACGAATATGATCTTTCCCGGCTCCACACAGGAGAGTTCGATTGCTTCGGCTTTTTTATAATCGTGCCCAATGGGGTCAATGCGCTCGGTATATTTGTCGCCGCAGCGGGAACAGGCGAAGGTTTTCACGCCCGCCCTTTCGCAGTCCGGCGCGGTGACGGATTCTATATAATCATGCCCAAGGGCCGGTATATCGGCGTACTGGTCGTGGCTCTGGTCTCGGGTACAGGTTCTGTGCCTTTCCCCCGCCTCGGTGCAGCTGGCCTGCTTGTCAGTCACCCATCCGCCCCAGAGATGGTCAGTGGCAAAAATAGTGTCCGCGTACTGGTGCCCGCAGACCCCGCAGGTATATTCCACCTGACCGTCCTCCATCGCCGTGGGCGCGGTCCGCCGGGTTTCGGCGTATTGGTGCCGGCCCGCGTCGCATTCGTCAAGCGGCGCGGCCCGCGCGGACAGGCACAGCAAGGCCGCGAGGAGCACGGCTGCCCGGCATATCCGGGCGGTGCGTTTGGTTCTGCGCATATAAACCTCCGTGCCTAAATTCGGCCCCATTTATCCAGGGCTTCTTTCAGCGCGGCGTAATTGCCGCGGCCAACCGGGACGCGTTTGCCGTTGACAAGGGTCACTTGATCGAAGGACACGCGGTACACCGCGTTCAGCGACACCAGATAGGAGCGGTGAACGCGGACGAAGCCGTGGCTTTTCAGGCGTTTTTCCAGGTTGGAAAGACTGTCTTGAAAAAGAAATTTGCCGGTTTTATACCAGACGCAGATCATGTGGTTCAATGCCGGTTCAAAATAGGAGATATCCCGCAGGTCAATTTGGCGGTACTCCCCGGCGCAGTTGAGAAAAATGTAATGGCGTTCCAGCCGCGCGGCGGCGTCCAGGGCGCTCTCGAACACCGCGTCAAACCGTGCCGCGCCGCCCTTCTCAATGTAGTTGTAGGCCCCCGCGTCAAAGGCCTGGTAGAAATACTCCTTCTTCGTTGTCCAGCTGTGATACAGGATGATGCCGTCATAGCCGGCCAGACGCACGGATTCGGCGACCATTTCGCAGCCGTTGAAGGGCTCCAGCACAAGAATACTGGCCGCGGCGGCAAAGGCGGGGTCCAGCATTTCGAACAGCAGCGCCTGGCTGCTTGAAAACTTCGCGAAAAGGGCCGGCAGCTGTTTCCTTTCGCAGATCGCCCGGCAGGCCGCCGCGTACCGTTCCAGCTCCGCCGGATTTGTGTCGCATATGACGATGCGCAGGGCCTCCAAGTGATCACCTCCCGATGGACAGTTTGGTCCATTCTACAAACCTTAAGTGAGCTTAGTCAATTGATTTACAGCCTGAAAAGACGCATTTAACGCAGGAAATCAGGGGAATTCCAGATACCGGGAATCGTTTCAGACGCTTTTCGGTAAATCCAGAAACCCCCTTGCCAAAAATTACAGGTCAAATTGATTCCAGAAAACGGGATAATGAAAAAGCCCGGCAGGATTCTATCCTGCCGGGCAGCCTGCCGGGTGGTGTTTTTTCACAATCTCTACTTCATCCAGAGCCAGCCGAAGCAAATCCAGCGCAAAATCCATTGCAGGAGGCCGGGGAGTGCTTGCCACCATTTCAGCGCGGGGGGAGTGGTGTCCCCGGTGTCATCGCCGCCTGTGCTTTCTTCCACCAGCTCAAAGGGGCTGAAGCTGTTGACCTGCACTTTTATGTATGTCTGGCCACCGATTAGCACGACCTCAGGCGGAGGAACCAACACCTTGCTGCCTTTATGATAGACATTTATGTTATTAGGCAGCGGGCCGGGTGAGAGGATCAGATTTGTCACCGGCAGATACAGCTCAATGTAGCCGGACAGCGATCCGTTGAAAATGCTGCCGTTTACCAGCAAATCAATATTCCAGGCCTGCTTTACATTGCCGGGGCCGCTGTAACCGTCATCGGAATTTGGGTTGCTGTTAGTGAGTTCCGTGACGGAAATTGTCGCGTTTGGAGCCAGTTGGCCGCTGGGGTCAAGGATGAAGATGCCAGAGGCCGGATCGAAGACGGGCTCCGTGGGATCGTCGCTGCGGATGGGATGCGGCATAACGGAAGTGTCATTGAAGAAATCGCAGTAATCTTCATACCAATCGCGGTAGCAGGCCATATTCGCGTAGGACACCTGGAAGGGCTTCATCGTGCTGTACAAATGAGCCAGCCCTGCTGCGTTCAGGTGCCGCGCATAGATCACGTTGGCCTGGCTGACAATGTTCTGCGCCCAGGGAATGAGATTGTTCGTCTTGTGCGCATTATATGCCGTCAGAAGATTCACAGTTGTGCCGTCTTGGGGGGTGCCGCCGGGGCAAGCGCAGCCCTGTTGAATTTGCCCCCTGACTTCATTCATGCAGGTATAGCAAATCCGCGGAAAATACTGCCTCGAGAGGTTAATGAGATCCTCCTGCATCATCAAGCAAGTGCTGCCCGGCTTGAAGTGAACGGCGTTATCCCACTCGGAATCTTGCGGGAAGTCATCGGTCGTTTTCAGGAAAATCAGGTATATAATCTGCCAGAAATCCATGGCGTCCGTCACCGTGTCAAAGTCCGAGGCCTCAGGATAGACGCCATGCTGTAATGCGTTTGCCCCAACGGCAAACACGCCCAGAGAGAGGGCAAGCGCAGTCAGAACGGCCAGGATACGTTTGGTTGTTTTCATAACGGATACTCCTTGTTCGTTATTTTGGGGTATAGCAATCCCCGGCGGCCCCGGCCGGTGGCCACACAAAGGGTATTGGGCTAAATTGTTGCGGTGTTATTATGGTTCGGTAGGATCCCCGGCGGGAATCGAATCGGTCATGCCGAAGTATGCAAGCAACTTTGTTTGATAATCAATTAAGCTATCCAAAGTCAGCTCACCCATTACCGGAAAATTCGGGTCTTTTTGAAACTGCAGCCATTCGTCATAAGTATAGTCAATAAATGTATCACTGTAGTAGAGCAGGTTCGCCAAGGCTGTCAGCTTTGGTTTCAGCTCTTTGATCCAATAGCTCACGCCGGACTGGCTCAGGTGCTTCGCGTAGATTTGGTCGCCTTGCGCGGCAATGCCCTGTGCCCAGCTGACAAGCCGGTTTTCATTCTGCGCCGCTTCCAGCGCGGAGAAATTCAAACGGCTGCCTCCGCCCTCATCAATAATGGCCGGGAACACAGCTTCCCATTCCTTCATGAGTTCCGCGGCCATCAGCGTGTAGCTGCTGCCCGGCTTAAAATGCCCGGGCTGCCAAAAATCGTCCTGCGGAAAATCCTCTGGGTACATTTTCATGGCAAGCTGATAGAAGACCCTGTCTGTTGTAACCTCCCCTGTAAAAGGTGGTTTTGGAGCGGTGGTTTTGGTCGTCGTTGTGGTTGTGCTTGTGCTTGCCGTTGTTGTGGAAGCGGCAGTGCTGCCCTGCGTCGCTCTGATGGCTGTACCTGCGGCGGTTGACGGCACGGTGTAATTATATTTCGTCGTTGTCGCTGAAGAGGAAAGCGCTGTCGTTTGAATTGTCGTATTACTTGTGCTTGTATTACTTGCAATTATATTACTTGTACTTGTATTACTTGTACTTGTATTACTTGTATTGGCTGTTTTGGTTATATTGACTGTATTGGTTGAATTGCTTGGATTTATTAAATTGACTGGATTGACTAGATTGATTGGATTGATTGTATTAAATGTATTGCTTGTATTAAATGTATTGAATGTATTAGCGGCCACGGGTTCCGCGATTGTGGTGCTTGTTGTTTCTGCACGCTTCGCGGCGGTTATCCCGGCCACGGCGCCGCCGATGATTACAACAGCCGCGATGCCCGCAATGATTTTGGGCAGGGTAATTGCCGCCAGAATGCCTCCCGCCGTTGCCGCTGTGCCGCCCAGTATGACGGGGGGAAGCTTGGCGCTGGTTTCGCCCGCGGCGCGGCGCAGCAGCCACATGAGCAGCGGAATGGGCGCGGCGGAGTAGAGCTTCACGCCCTGCTTTTTCTCCAAATCCTCCACGCCGCGGCTGATTTTCTCGCGGGCGCGATGCAGGCGGCTTTGAACGGTTCCCAGCGGGATATCCAGCGCGGCGGCGATCTCCTGCATTTCCATATCATTGTAATAATACATCAGAATGCATAGCCGCTGGTCTTCCGGCAGGCCGTCCACGATGTCCATGATAAGCCGCCGTGTTTCCTCCGTGTCCATTGCCGCGTCCGGGATATAGCCGCTGTCTTTTTCCGCCTGCAGGTCCAGGGGATTTTCCTCCGTTTCGCCAGTGGGTTCAAATATATTTGGCTTGAGGTGCTTGATGAAGTCTTTTGCCGTATTACAGCTGATCTGCTTGATCCAGGCGCCAAAATTCCAGGGAGGCCTTAAATGACCGATATGCCGCCATGCCTTCAGGTAGCTGTCCTGGACGATATCCAGCGCGTCCTGTTCGTTCTTTGTAATCGTGAACGCGACGAAGTAGGCCCTATCCCGTGTCAGGCGATAGAGTTCATTGAAGGCCCCCTGGCTGCCCTGGGCCGCCTGCTGTGCCAATTCCGCGATGCGTTCCTGATTGTCCATTCCGCAGCCCATCCCTTGCTTATTTGTGCTGCCCTTCACTTACTTAAACGACAACGGAGGCGGTCGTGTTCCGCTGTTCAGCATTTTTTCTTGTGCGGAGCCATAGTATGTCAATAAAAAGAGAGTTCTTTCATGGCCGGGGAAGGAGAGCATATGGCACGGATTCGTAGGACGGCGGAAGCTGTTCCGGCATACGCGGCCCCGTGGCTGACCGCCATATACATCCGGCTTTCCCGCGAGGACGGCAGCGACGAAAGCTACAGCGTACAGAACCAGCGGCAGCGGCTCACGGCTTTTTTTGAGTCGATTGCGTCAGAAGAAAGCGTGCGGCTGGTCGATTTTTACATCGACGACGGCTGCACCGGCACCGACAGTGACCGCGGCGCTTTTCAGCGCATGCTTTCCGACATTGATGAGAACAAAGTAAACTGTGTCATCGTCAAGGACATGAGCCGCCTGAGCCGCAACGACTGGGAGTGCAAAAGATATCTGCAGTTCATGTTCGTTGTAAAAAATGTGCGCTTCATTTCTTTGGAGCTGCCCAGCCTCGACACGCTCAAAAGGCCCGACGATGTGTACGACCTTGGCGTTTCCATCCAGAGCATATACAACGAAAACCACTGCCGCGAGACCAGTATCAAGGTGCGGGGGACGCTCAACGCCAAGAGGCGCGCGGGCGAATTCATCGGCGCCTTCGCCCCCTACGGCTATCTGAAGGACCCGGAGAATAAGCATAAGCTTATCATCGACCAGGAGGCCGCTCCTGTCATCAAGGACATCTTTCACTGGTTTGTGCGCGAGGGCATGAGCAAAAACGGCATCGTGCGCAGACTGGCCGAACGCGGCGTTCCGTGCCCTACGGCCTACAAGCGGCAAAACGGGATGAATTATCAAAATCCGGGGCTATGCGGCGAGCCGCTGTGGTCCGCCCGGGGGCTGACGTCGATTCTGACCAATCGCGTGTACCTGGGCCATATGGTGCAGGGCAAGCAGAAGGTGATGAGCTACAAGATTCATACCCGCATCAATTTGCCGCGGGAGGAATGGTTCGTGAAAGAAGGCACGCATGAGGCAATTATAGACGAAGAGCTCTTTGCGCAGGCGCAGAAGCTCCTGCTGCGCGACACACGAACGCGTCCCGGGGAATCGAAGCTCTACCCGTTCTCCGGATTTCTGCGCTGCGCCGGCTGCGGCAAGGCGATGAAACGCAAGGCCGACCATAACAATGTATATTATATTTGCGCCGCCTACAGCGGCGCCGGGCTTTGCACCCGCCATTCCATCCGGCACGATAAGCTGGAGGCCATGGTGCTCACGGCAATTCAGCGGCGAATTGACCTGATCGATAGTCTTGCCGATCTGATCAGCTGCATCAGCGCGGCCCCGGCGCGGCGGATGGATTCCGAACGGCTGGAAGCCGCTTGCAGACAAAAAAAGCTGGAGCTGGAAAAAGCGCAGGCACGCAGCGACGGGCTCTATGACGATTGGAAAAACGGCGATATAACACAAGCGGAATACCACCGCATAAAAGCAAAATACACTGATAAAACAGAGCGGCTGCGCGGCGTCATCGCCGGACTGGAGGAGGAAATCCACGGCACAGCGCAGGGGACACTCTCACAAATCCCCTGCTTTGACGCCCTTCGCAGCCGCGGCCTCACCGAATTGAGCCGCGGCATTGTTACGGAGCTCATTGATGTCATCCACATCCACGAAGGCGGGGACATCGACATTGTGTTTACCTTCGCTGATTCCAGCTGATTTCGCCCTAAAATTCGTGCCGCCACGGGGGCCACGGGGGCGACAGGAGCAACCGGATCGACCGGCCCGACGGGCCCCGCGGCAGTCATTGCGCCCGCCTACGGCGGCCTGCTTTTTTCAGGCCGCGGCACCGCTGTCAGCGTGGGCGGCGGCGCGGCCGAGGACCTGACCTTCATGAACACCGTTATGAACGGCGGCTCCAGCAGCGGCATATCCATCAACGCCAGCGATGACCGCCTGAGCGTGGAAAGCGCGGGAATTTACCTTGTCAGCTTTTCCGTACAATTCTCCTCCGCCAGCACCGGCACGGCGGAGCTTATCGTTCTGGTCAACGGCGCCGCGGTTCCGGGCCCCGGCGCGCGGGCGCAGCTCGACGGCGGCGGCAGCTACAACCTCGCCTGGTCGCAGATCCTCAGCCTGGAGGCCGGGGACACCGTCAGCCTCTCCCTTGCCGCCGGCAGCGGGGGCATCAACGCCAACTTCCACCAGGGGAATCTGTACCTGCTGAAGGTCGCGTAGGGCAGAGCATCTCCTCCGCCGCCCGCAGCTGAGCCTGCGTCACCTCGCCGCCGCCCATGATACGGGCGAGCTCCCGGCAGCGGCCCTCGTCGTCCAGCCGCGTGATTTGCGTGAACGTTTCACCGTCCTTTACGGATTTCGATATGTAGAGATGGCAGTCCGCCTGGGCCGCGATCTGGGCCAGATGGGTCACGCAGATCACCTGCCGCCCCCGGGACACCTGCCGGAGCTTGCGGGCAACCTTTTGCGCGGCCCGGCCGCTGATGCCGGTATCCACCTCGTCGAAGATCAGTGTGGCGATCTCGTCTTTTTCGGCAAGCACATTCTTCATGGCCAGCATCACCCGGGAAAGCTCGCCGCCGGAGGCGATTTTCGCCAAAGGCCGCGGCTCCTCCCCCACGTTCGCGGAGATCAGGAAGACCATGCTGTCGCCGCCCTCCGCCGTGAGGGGGACGCGCCCATGGCGCAGCTCAAAGCGCACCCGGGGCATGTCCAGGGCCTCCAGTTCCTCTTTGACGCGCGCCGAAAAATCCTCGGCGGCCTGCCTGCGGCTGCGGGTGAGCTGCCTGGCCAGGGCGATGGTCTCCGCCGTCCGGCTCTCAATCTCGGCGTCCAGGGCAAGGATGCGCTCGTCCGACCGGGTGATGGCGGCCTCCTCCTTTTTGGCGTTTTCCAGAAAGGCCAGCATGTCCTCCTCGGTCTCGCCGTATTTGCGGGAAAGGCGGTAATAGGTATCCAGACGCCGCTCCGTCTCCTCCACCTCGGCGGGGTTAAACTCAAAGGCGGCCAGTGTCTCCCGCAGCCCGGCGGCGCAGTCCTCCAGCTCGTAGGCGGCGGAGCGCACGGCCAGCGCGAGTTCTCGCGCGGCAGGGTAGTAATCCCCTGCCTGCTCCAGGGCTGCCGCGCCGGCATGGGCAAGGCTGGCGGCGCCCTCCCGCGCGGAGGCGCCCGGGGTATCCTCCTGTCCGCTGAGGGCCCCCGAAGCGCTCCGCAGGGCCTCCAGAACCTTTTCCGCGTGCTGATACAGCCTGCGGCGCTCCTGCAGCGCCCCGCGCTCCCCGGGCCGGAGCTCCGCCTCCTCCAGCTCCGCGATCTGGTGCCGGAGAATGTCGAGCCTGCGGGCCTTTTCGTTTTCATCCATGCGCAGGGCGTCCTGCTCCCGCTGGAGCTTGCGCAGGGCGGTGTAGCTTTTCCGGTATTCCTCCCGCAGCGCGCCGTTCTCCGCCATGGCGTCGATAAAGCCGACGTGCTTGTCCTCCGCCAGAAGGCTCTGGCTGTCGTGCTGTCCGTGGATGGTGATCAGCGCCTGGCCCAGGGTTTTCAGCGCCGAAACCGTGACCGGCACGCCGTTGACGCGGCACTGGCTCTTGCCCGCCGCGCTCAAAACGCGGCTGAGCAAAAGCCCGCCATCCTCTTCGGCCGGCAGGCCAAGCTCCTCCAGGAGCCGGCTGACGGTCTCGCCGCAGTCCTGGAACAGCGCCGTCACACGGGCCGTTTCCGCGCCGGTGCGGATCAGCTCCCGGCTGGCGCGCTCCCCCAGCACGGCGTTGAGGGAGTCGATGATGATGGA
Organism: Oscillospiraceae bacterium; assembly: GCA_009777055.1. Taxonomy (GTDB): domain Bacteria; phylum Bacillota; class Clostridia; order Oscillospirales; family Acutalibacteraceae; genus WRMQ01. The sequence goes on along the minus strand of WRMQ01000021.1, from coordinate 10,200 downwards.
TTTGCCCGCGCCGGTCTCGCCCGTGAGCGCCACAAATCCGGCGGAGGCCGAAAGCGTCAGCTCCGCCTGCTTGATCACCGCGATATTCTCAATCGTTAAGCTTTGCAGCATAGCGTTCCATCTCCTCCCGCACCGCAAGGGCGGCTTCTTCGCTTCGGCACAGCAGAAAGATCGTGTCGTCCCCCGCCAGGCTGCCGACCACAGACTCCAGCCGCAGCGCGTCCACCGCGGTGCAGGCGGCGTTGGCCATGCCCGCGCCGCAGCGCACGCACACGGTGTGCCCCGCGCTGTCCGCCGAAAGCACGGCGTTGGACAAAATCGCGCGGAGCTTCGCGCTCAGGCCTGTATCCAGCCGTTCCGCGGCCGCGTAGCAGGGAGCCCCGCTCCCGCCGGGCTTCGGCACTTTTTTTAACCCCAGCTCGCGGATATCCCGGGAGACCGTGGCCTGCGTGGCCGCGATGCCCTGGGCCAGCAGAGCGTCCAGCAGCCGCGCCTGGGTTTGAATCTCTCCCCCGCGGATGGCGCGCAGGATGGCTTCGTGGCGGCGTTGTTTCATGGAGCATGCCCTTTCTTTTATTATCTTACTAGCTCTATATTATCTTACTGGCTCTATATTATCTTACTGGCGAACCAGCTTCCCGTTTAGTACATCCAAAAAATTGTCTGGCTTCAGCCGGATAAAACAGGCCATCTCTTCGCCTCGCTCCACTGTGACGCGCTGGCCCGTATACAGTGGAACCGGGGCTTCGGCGTCGCAGGTGAGAGCGAGGCCGTTTTGCGTGATTTCCACAGAAAAGCGCTCCTCCGGCGAGCAGACGATGGCGCGGGAAAACAGCCGGTGGTTGCAGATGGGCGTGAGCACGATGCCCTCCACCCGGGGGTCGAGCACCGGCCCCCCCGCCGACAGCGAGTAGGCCGTGGAGCCCGTAGGGGTGGAGAATATCACGCCGTCGCCCAGATAGCAGAGCATATGGCTGCCGCACTTCACGGGAATTTCCGCCGCCCGGGGCAGGTCCTGCCTGGCGATCACGGCGTCGTTGACGCAAAGCTCGCTGCGCAAAAGCCTCTCGCCCTGCCAGATGCTCGCGCGCAGCAGCATGCGGCGGTCAAGGCAGTAGTCGTCCCGGGCAAGGCGGGGCAAAAGATGCAGCTCGTGGGGCTCCAATGCCGCCAGAAAGCCCAGCCGCCCGGCGTTGATGCCCAGCACGGGCTTGCGGTATTCCAGGGCCCTGCGCGCGCCCACCAGAATCGTGCCGTCGCCGCCGGCAACGATCAGCGCCTCGCCGGCCTCGAGCTCCTCCACGGTTTCCATGCCGGAGGCGGCAAGCGCCGCGCGCACCCGCTCCGCGAGCAGGAGGGTCTCCGGCTTTTCCGGATTTGTCATGATGGAGAAATAACGCATGTCGGCTCCTCTTTGATCGGAGATTGATTTGATGATTAATTTGATTGTTAATTTAAAATTAATTAAAATTATAAGCTTTCCCAGGCCTGCGCCACGACAGCGGCGGGCTCCGGCAGGGTATTATCGCATGGTTTCTTCTTCAGATGAAGCAAAAATTCAATGTTTCCCTCCGGGCCCTTGATGGGCGAAAAGGTAAGCCCCGCCGGGAAAAAGCCCTCCTGCCGCGCGGCGGAGACCAGCTCGCTTATGACCTGCTCCTGCACGGCGGGCTCGCGCACCACGCCCTTTTTGCCCACCCGCTCACGCCCGGCCTCGAATTGAGGTTTTACCAGGCAGACAGCCTCGCCTTCTTCAGCCAGCAGGCCATATAGCACGGGAAAAATCAGCTTCAACGAGATAAACGAAACGTCCACGCTTGAGAATTGGATGGGCTCGGGCACCTGCGCCCGGGTGACGTAGCGGAAATTCGTGCGCTCCAGGCAGACCACGCGCGCGTCCCCGCGCAGCTTCCAGGCCAGCTGGCCGTAGCCCACGTCGATGGCGTAAACCTTTGCCGCGCCATGGCTGAGCATGCAGTCGGTAAAGCCGCCGGTGGAGGCCCCCACGTCCATACAAACCAGGCTTTCGAGCTTCAGGCCGAAGGTCTCGACAGCCTTTTGCAGCTTGCTGCCGCCCCGGCTGACGAAGGGCAGCAGCGTATCGTTCCGGGCCTCAAGGCGGTCGCCCTCTTTGACCGCTCTTCCGGCCTTGAGCTCCTTTTGCCCATTGACATAGACCAGGCCCGCCATAATCCAGGCCTTGGCCTTTTCTCTTGACGGCGCCAGGCCGCGCTGTATCAGGGCAAGGTCAAGCCGCTGCTGGTCAGTCTTCATCCAGCGCCCTCACCATCCCCTCATAATCCAGCCCGTATTCCGCCATGAGCTCCTCCACCGGGGCGTGGCGGGGAAAGCCGTCGACAGCCGTTAACCGGGATTCCCCGGCGAAGCGCTGCTCCAGCAGCAGCGCGCCGAAGCGCTCCCCCGCCCCGCCGCAGCGCGTGCCCTCCTCAAAAAAGCACACGCGCTCGCAGCCGAGCACGGCCAAAGCGGCCTCCGGGTCCAGCGGGAGCAGCTGGTTGAGCTTGATCAGCCGGATATCGCGGTCTTGATAAACCTGATAGGCGGTCTTGCATAATCTGCCATATGTGACGAGCGCCACAGAGGCGCCAGGATCGCCATAGCGCTCAAACGCGGCTTCTGTCGGGGGCGGCAGCTCCTCCGGCCAGTCCCAGGCGCAGTCGCGGGGATAGCGGAGGAACGTGACCTGCTCCCGCGGCTCAAGAACCGCCCGCCGCAGACGCATGGCCAATTCCGGCTCCGTGACAGGCGCGTAGACACACGCGCAGGGAATACTGGCGCAGAAGGCGACATCGTAGAGGCCGTGATGGGTCGCGCCGTCCTCCCCCACAAAGCCCGCGCGGTCCACCGCGATGGTCAGGGGCAGCCGCTGCAGCGCGGCGTCATGATGCAGCTGATCGTAGGCTCTCTGCAAAAAAGTGGAATAGACCGGCACCACGGGCCGCAGGCCCTGCCTGGCCAGCCCCGCCGCGAAGGTGACGGCATGGCTCTCCGCGATGCCCACGTCAAAGCAGCGCGCGGGAAATTCCCGCTGGAATTCCATCAGCCCGGTACCCAGGGCCATGGCCGCCGTCACGGCGCAAACCGCCGCGTTTTCGCGCGCGAGCTCCGCCAGAGCGGTGCCGAAGGCGGCGGAAAAGCATCCGCAGTGCTCCAGCGGCGCCCCGGAATCCACGTCAAAGCAGGACACCCCGTGAAACGTATCCGGTGCCCGCTCGGCCAGGCCGTAGCCCTTGCCCTTCACCGTGCGCACGTGAACCAGCACGGGGCGCGGCATCATCTTCGCGCTGGTAAGGGCCTCCCGGAGCTGGTCCAGGTCATGGCCGTCCACCGGGCCCAGGTAATCCAGGCCCAGCTTTTCGAAAATCGTGGAGCTGGTGAAAAGCTTCTTGATCACGCGCTTGCCCAGGGATATCACACGCGCCAGAGGCTTCCCGACGAGGGGGATACGCTTGAAAAACCGTTCCACCCGCAGCTTGGCCAGCCGGTAGCCCGGCTTGGAGCGCAGAAGCAATAAATAACTCGACAGCCCGCCCACGTTAGGGGCAATGGACATCCCGTTGTCGTTGAGCACCACGATGAGCTTTGTGGAGCCCACAGCATCTGGCTTGCGCTGCCCCGCGTTGTTGAGGGCCTCATAGACCAGGCCGCCGGTGAGGGCGCCGTCGCCCAGCACCGCGACGGTATAATGCCCGTCGCCCAGCAGGCGCTTTCCCTCCGCGAGGCCCAGGGCGGCGGAGGCCGAGGCGCTGGCGTGGCCGGTGAGAAAGAAATCGTGCTCGCTTTCGGCGGGGTTGGTGAAGCCGCACAGCCCGTGGGATTGCCGCAGGGTATGAAAGGCCTCATAGCGCCCCGTGAGCAGCTTGTGGGTGTAGCATTGGTGGCTTACGTCCCAAACCAGGGCGTCCCTGGGGGAATCGAAGCACAAATGCAGCGCCATGCTGAGCTCGACCACGCCCAGATTCGACGCCAAATGCCCGCCGTTCTTCGACAGCGTCCGGATCAGCTCCCGCCGGATCTCGCCGGCCAGCCGCGGCAGATCCTCCGGTGGCAGGGCTTTCAGGTCATCGGGCGATTTTATCTTTTGCAGGATAGATTCTTTCAACGTTGCTCTCCTAGTTTTTTCGATTCGTTAACCATTCCGTCATCCACAGGAGGAAGGCGGCGTCCGGGCCGAAGGGAATCAGCGCGTCGCGGGCCCGGGCGGCCAGCTCGCCGGCATATCCCCGAGCCCCCTCCAGCCCCAGCAGGGTAACCCAGGTGCTCTTGTTGTTCGCGGCGTCGCTGCCCACGAGCTTGCCCAGGGCGGCGCTGTCGCCGGCGACATCCAGAATATCGTCCGTCACCTGAAAGAGCAGCCCCAGGGCGGCGGCGTATCTCTTGGCGGCGGCGACATGCCTTGTGGCCGCCCGCGCCGCCAGACAGCCCAGCAGGCAGGCCGCCCGCAGCAGCGCGCCGGTCTTCTTGCTGTTCATGTCCTCCAGCTGCGCCAGCGTAACCGCCTGGCCCTCATAGGCGAGATCCAGCTCCTGCCCGCCGATCATGCCCGCCGCGCCCGCCGCGCGGGAAAGCAGCAGGGCCCCCACGCAGCGGCTTTCCGGCGGAAGCTCATTCGCCTGCGCGGCGAGGGCGAAGGCCTGGGTGAGCAGCGCGTCCCCCGCCAGCAAGGCCGCGGCCTCGCCGAACTTGATATGGCACGCGGCTTTTCCCCGGCGCATCGCGTCGTCATCCATGCAGGGCAGGTCGTCGTGGATGAGGGAATAGGTGTGTATCAGCTCCAGCGCCAGGGCAAAGGGCATCGCGGCCTCGGGCGCGCCGCCGCAAACGCGGCAGAATTCCAAGGTCAGCACGGGGCGCACGCGCTTGCCGCCGATGGAAAGGCTGTAGCGCATGGCCTCGCTCACCGCGCCCGCCGCTTCGGGCAGGCAGCGCGGGAGCGCCTCGTTCACGGTCTCCGCCAGACAGGCGAAGCGCGCGGCGTAATCCTCATTCATCACAAGCGCCGCCTTCCGCGGCCCCGGCTTCCTCAAGCCGGATCACCGCCAGGGTCTGTTCCGCCTGGGCAAGGGCGCGGCCCAGCTCCCCGGCCAGCCGGGTGCCCTCCTCAAAAAGCTTCAGCGACTGCTCCAGGGGCAGGTTCCCCTGCTCCAGAAGCGCCGCGATCTCCTCCAGGCGGCGGAAATTGCTCTCGTAGTTGACTGTTTCGCTCATATACCCTCCAAATGAATGTGATGTTCCCTCTGCGTTTTTGTATCGCGTTAACCCCACACAGTAACGTTCACCTCGCCGTCCTGAAAGCGCAGGCTCAACAGGTCGCCGGGGGAAAGCGCCTGCGCGTAGGCGACGGGCTTGCCGCCCTTTCTCGCCAAAGCGTAGCCGCGGCTGAGCACGGCGAGAGGGCTGAGGGCCTCCAGCCGGGCGCGGCAGGCCGACAAGCGCGCGCGCTCCTCCAAAAGGCGGGCAAGGGAGGCCTCCTGTACACGCTGCGCCGCCGTATCCAGCCGCTGGCGGGAAATTTGCAGAACGCTTTCCGGCTCCCGCAATACGCGGCGGCTGAGCAGCGCGCTCAGCGCGCTTCGCCGCCAGGCAAGGCCTTGCCGCATGCCGCGAAAAATCCGTTCTTCAAGGCCCTGCGCGGCGCAGGCCAGCTCCCGGGCATCGGGCACGGCCAGCTCAGCGGCGGCGGAGGGTGTGGGCGCGCGTAAATCGGCGGCAAAATCACACAGGGTGGTGTCGGTCTCGTGCCCCACGGCGGAGATTACGGGAATTTCGCTTTCCGCCACCGCGCGGACCAGAAGCTCCTCATTGAAGGCCCAAAGGTCCTCCAGGGAGCCGCCGCCGCGCCCTACAATCAGGACATCGGCGGCCCGCCGCCCGTTCATCAGCCGGATCGCCGCCGCAACCTGCTCCGCCGCGCCGGCGCCCTGCACCTGCACCGGGCAGAGCAGCGCCTCCGCCGCCGGAAAACGCCGGGCCAGAATCTGTAAGATATCCCGCAGCGCGGCGCCGGTTTCGGAGGTGATTACCCCCACCCGCGCCGGAATGGCCGGAACCGCCCGCTTGCGGCCGGGATCGAACAGGCCCTCCTCCGACAGCTTTTCCTTCAACTGCTCGTAGGCCATATAGAGCGCCCCCAGGCCGTCGGGCTGCATGTCGTCGGCGTAGAGCTGGAACTTGCCGTCGCGCTCATAGAGAGACACGCGCCCGCGCACGATAACGCTCATGCCGTCCTGGGGCAAAAAGGGCAGCCGCTGGTTGGATGCCTTGAACATAGCCGCCGGAACCGCCGCGCTCTCGTCCTTGAGCGTAAAGTACCAATGGCCGCTGTAGTGGCGCTTGAAATTCGAAACCTCGCCCGTGACGCAGACGGTGCGCAGCGCCTCGTCCTCCTCAAGCAGGAATTTGACGTATTTATTGAGTTGGCTGACCGAGATGACCTGAATGGACCGCATGTGCTTCACCAGCTTCCAAAGGGGAATCAATGTTTTCCGGGCTTGCTCCGGCCAGCACCGCGATGCCGGCCGCGTTATCCGCCGAAAAAGCCGGCGGCGCGAAAACCGCCCCGGGAAATTGACCCAGAATATGCCGCCGCAGCACCTCGCTGCAGGATACGCCTCCCGTAAAAAGCAGCGGCAGCGCGCCGTATTCGCCGATGGCCGCGCGCGCGATGTTTTCCAAACAATGGGAGATAAATTCAATGCAGTAAAGTGCCACACCTTCCGGGGGGCTCCCCTGCCCAATCAGTTGACGGCACTGGTTTTCCAGGCCGGAAAAGCTGCAGGTAAAGCTCTTTTGATTTACCTTGATAAAGCGCGGCAAGGCGCCGCCTTGCGCCAATTTATCCAGCGCGGGGCCGGCGGGGAAGTCCAGACCCAGCATCAGACCCACACGGTCCACGGCCTGCCCGGCATTGAGATCCTCCGTGCCGCCCAGCAGGCGGGTCTCTTGGGGGGTAACCAGGAGGCATTCCGTGGTGCCGCCGGATACGTGAAAGGCCAGATAAGCCCGCTCCCGCCAAGCAAGACGCCCCGCGGCGTACAGCGCCGCCGCCAAATGGCCCTCCTGGTGGCTGAAGCGGCGCAGGGGAACGCGCAGCGCGGCCGCAATCCCCCGGGCCACCGACACGCCCGCCAGAAAGCAGGGCATATAAGAGCCCTCCGCGCTGCGGGGCTTGTCCGAAACACCCACGGCTTCTATCGGCCCCGGCGCGTTTGACAGCAGGCGCTCAAGCAGTTCGGGCAGCTGCGCGTTATGATGAAACAGCGCCTCGCTCTGCCGCAGCCCCCGCGCCCCGGATTTCACAGGCAGCGGCTGTTTCTCCTGCCGGATTTGCGCGCCATCATAAAGAGCGGCGCTGGTGGTGTAATTGCTCGTGTCGATTCCCAGGCTGATCATACCGGCGGCTCCTGTTTTTTCGCCTCCAGCTCCCGCGCGAGGGAGCCCAGCAGGCCGTTGACGAAGCGCGGAGCCTCCTCGTCGCCGTAAAGCTTGGCCAGCTCCACGGCCTCGTTGATGCTGGCCCCCGGCGGAATTTGATCAAAATAGAGCAGCTCGCAGGCCGCCAGGCGCAGCAGCGCCAGGGAGGGGCGCGAAACCCGGCTGAGCCGCCAGCCCTTCAGATGGCCGCTGATGGCCGCGTCGATCTCCTCCAGGTGCTCATGAGCACGCGCGGCGGCTTCCACGGCAAAGCTGTCCAGCCCGGGCTTGTCCGGTTCCCCGATTTCCCGCGCCTGGGCGATGAGCTCCTCCATGGGGGCGTCCGGCTGAAAGGAGAGCGCGAACAGCAGGCAAAAGGCCTGCTCCCGCGCCTGGCGGCGGCTGATTTTTTCCGGCATGCTGATGATGTCCTCCTGTAAAAAAATGCGTGCAGGAGGCAGGTTCGCTGCCCTGCCTCCGTATGTAATTCAGTTGAAGTCAGCGCCCGCGATATGAATGTTCACGCAGGTAACCGTGCGGCCCGTCATGCCCTGAACGGCGTTTTTGATCTCCCGCTGCACCTTGCCCGCCACGGAGGAAATTTTCGCGCCGCTGTGGATACGCAGGGAAAGCGCCAGCGTCAGCTCCGTTTCGCTGCCCTCCAGCTTTACGTAGTTCAGCGCGGAATCTGTACGGAACAGGCGCCGCACATTGGCGCGGGGCGCGAGCGCGCTGACGCCCTCCACATCCTTCGCGGCGGTGACGGCGATAGCGGCCAGCACCTCGTCGGAAATGACGAGGCCGCCCTGGCTGAAATCGCCGGAATCGTGGTGGCCCATAGAGCAAATCCCCCTTTGCGACCCCGCCAAAATCCATCAGGAGTTCAGCCGGGAATCGTTCATTGCCCCCATAGTATACCACAAACATTTTATCAACTCAACCATTTAATTCAACAATTGTGATTTTTTCCGCGCCAAGACCGGTTTTATTCATCAGAATTTCCTTTATTTGGAGCGCCATGGCGCTGTCGATGGCCTCGCCGCCCAGCACGGCCTGCACCGCGCCGTCGCTGATCATCACCAGGCACTCGCTGCCCGTTTTGGCGATGATGAGCGCCTCGCAGTCGCTTTCGAGCTTGATGGCGTTCGCCAGGGTCTGCAGCGCCTTGCCCGCCTCCGAAACAGCCTTGTCGTCGGCCCTGCTGTCGGTGATCACGGCGCTGAGGGTCTCCTTGGCCTCGTCGTGGGCGGCGGAGCGGCGCAGCTTTGCCCCCGCGAAGTATTCGCTGGACGACGAGCTGTAGGGGTTGTGGACATATTGGGAGTCGCCCAGATTCTCCTCCCCGCTGTCCGCCGGATCGCCGTTCCACACGGTGGGGGAAATGGATCTGCCGTCCGCCTCCACGCCGGGCCTGGTGTAGTACCAATTGATGAACACCGCCGCGCCCAGCGCGAGCACCAGCGTCGCCATAACCAGCTGGCGTTTTTGAAAGATTTTTTTCATAGCTGCTCTCCTTGTTTATATTTTTTCTTGCTCTATGCTTTTGCCAGGCGCGCGAAGCGGGAGCTCCGCCGCGGGCGGTTACCCCGCAAGCCTCGCCACGCTCACCTTGTTGCTGCCCACGCCCAGCACGGCGGTGACGGCCTCAATCACATTCTGGCGAACCACCATATCGTCCGCGCCCTGGCAGAGCACCGCCGCGCCGCGCACCTTCGGCTCAATGGTTTTGAGCACCAGCCCCTGCTCCCCGCCGCCGCTGCCGATGATCACATATGCCTTTTCGGCGCTGAGGCTTTCCTGCGAGCCGTCTTCGGATACGCTGCTGCTCTGGCTGTTCTTGCCCTGCACGGCGTAGACCGGCTCGCTGCCGCAGTCCAGTGTCAGCATCACCCGGGCCTCCCCCGCGCCGTCGATGGCGGCCACAAGCTCCTCCAGCCGCCGCTCGATCCGGGCCTCGTATTCCGTGAGATCCACCCGGATTTCGCTTTGCTGCGGCTGCGCGCTCCGTCCGCCGCGCCCGGGCAGAGAGGAGAGGCACAGCAGCAGGATACCCAGCACTCCCGCCGCGATCACAAGCGCCTGCCACTTGCTCAGCTTCCACTTGCGCAGCAGAGAATCCAGCTTTGTCTCATTGCGCGCGCTTGTCAGGCCTCTCTTCTCTTCCTCTTTTTTTTCATCCGCTTGATGCAAGGCTCAGCCTCCTTCCAGTGTGACGTCCAGCCCGGTGGCGGCCAGCAGGTCGCCGCGCAATTCCCCGCTCCGCGCAAGCGCCTCCGCCGGCACAATCACCCGCACTGATACAATCTCTATGCTGCCGTCGGACAAAATATCCGTCGCCACCGAAATAAGTTCCGTGTCCACCGCGACACCCTGCTTTCGCAGCTCCGCTTGCAGCTGCGCGCGTATGCTTGTCTCCACCGTCTGGCGCAGCTGCCGCAGGATTTCGGCCTCCAGCTCCTGGTTCGCGGGCATTGCGTGTTCCGCCGGGAGTGCCCAGCCGAAATCCCGGCTTGACCGGGAGAGCAGCGGCGACAAAAACGCCGCCACGAGAAACACCGCCACCACGACCCGCAGCGATTTCCGCACCGAGCCCTTGGGCGCCATCAGCCACACCACGCCCCCCGCAAGGGAGGCGACGGCGACGGTGACCGCCCAGGCGCGGATGGCTTCCATCATCAGGCGTCCCTCCCGATCGTCAGTACCAGCCCGGTGGAGATCAACAGCAGCGCCGCGTTAAACACCACGCAGGCCCCCAGGATCGACACG
>WRMQ01000020.1 GCA_009777055.1 Oscillospiraceae bacterium | reverse complement strand
CTTCTGCCAGTCGTTGGGGCTGGCGTACGACCACCTGGCCGAAACGCTGAACGCTGTGGCGCTGGCCAGCATCAGCGCCGCCAGGAAGAAACTGAGGATTCGCTTTAACTGATTATGCTTCATAATTCCACCTCCATAGATTGGCGGCGCTTCGCGGGCGCGAAGCCACCGCGGAAAACCAGCAGGGCGCGTATGTGGAGCGGCAAAAAACAAAATATGCCATTCCAAATTACGCCTATACTACATTTGTATTATACTATTATAATAGATGAAATGTCAATCCGCAATTTTACCAAAGATAGAGGTGTTTTTTTAGTCAAAAATACAAATTTCAGGGAATAGGGAACCTGGCAATTTCGGGAATTGTCTTATTTGTGCTGTATTTCAGCGCTCGTCTTCGTCCGCCTCCCCCGCCCCGGTCAGCATCGAGAAAGCCGGCTCCTCCAGCTCCCCGACGGTGCGCAGGGTTCTGTTGATGGCCCTGGTGCGCTTGCCGACGATTTCCTCCAGGGTTTTGTCCGCCGTTTGAATCTGCTTATGGGCCTTCTCCAGCATATCGCCAAATTTCACGAACTCGGACTTGACGGCCCGCAGGGTGTCCCACACCTCCTGGGAGCGCTGCTCAATGGCAAGGGTCTTGAAGCCCATCTGCAGCGAGCTTAAGAAAGCGGACAGCGTGGTCGCGCCAACCGCCGTGACCTTATATTTATCGCGCAGCTCCTCGAACAGCGCGGCGTTCTGCACCACCTCGGCGTAGAGCCCTTCTGTCGGGAGGAACATCAGGGCGAAGTCGGTGGTCTTTGGCGGCACGATATATTTTTCGTAAATATCCCTGGCGAAGGCGCGTAGCTTTTGCCCGAGGGACCTTCGCGCCTCGTCAATCGCCTGCTTGTCTTCGGCGTCCAGCAGCCGGTTATAGTCCTCAATCGGGAATTTCGAATCAATCGGAAGCAGAAGCGGCTCATCGCCGCTGCCGGGCAGCTTAACGGCAAACTCCACCCGCTTGTTGTTGGCGATTTCCACATTCATCTCATATTGGCCCGGCGCGAGAATGTCGGACAGCAGCCGTTCGAGCCGCACCTCCCCATATGTTCCGCGCTCCTTGACGTTGGTCAGCGCGTTGCGCAGGCTTTTCGCGTCGGCGGCGAGGCTTTTCATTTCGCCCAGGCCCTGCTGCACACTGTCAAGCTGCCTGCTGACCAGCTCGAAGGACTGCGCCAGCCGCGTTTCCAGTGTTTTTTGCAGCTTTTCGTCCACAACGCCCTGCATCTGCTCCAGGCGTTTTTCGTTGCTTTCCTGCAGCGCCTTCATCCTGCCCTCCAGCGCCGCGACGACCCGTTCCATATTTTCCGTGTTTCCGCGCTGGATGGACAGCAAGCGGCTGTCGAGCTGCGCCGAAAATTTTCCAAGCTGGCCGTTCGTTTCGGCGCGGCTGTTTTGCAGCGTAGCCTGAACACTTTCCTGGATAAGGCCGAAGCGCCGGAACTGCTCTGTCGCCCCCGCGCTGAGCTGCTTTGCGACATCGTCGCGCAGCGCGTCGCTGCTGCGCTTCAGCAAGGCTTTCATTTCGCTGTTGTCCGATCTCTTTCCGCCGGCAAGCAAAAGCGCCACAACAACAGCCAACAGCGCGATAATAATAACGCTCAACGCGATCTGAACACCCAAAATCAAACCCCCTGTTGTGAATATTATTCTCCTCCCACGCAAGGAGAAACCCCAATATCTGGGGTCAGACTTCTACCCTTGATGAGGCCATATCATTTAGCGTATACTATAGCATATGCTTTTTTGTTGAGCCCCCCCTTGACAACCCCGGCGCTTTCGCGTATAATGGGGTTGTCAGGGGGCACAGCGCACAGCCAGCGGTTTATCCCCTGTTATGTTGCAATCAAAACTGACCGCCACACTTTGGATGAGGGGGCGGTCAGTTTTGGTTTCTGCGCGGGAGGAGCCGGTCAAGCATGACCAGGATAATCACCAAAATGATTAAATACTCCATTTGCACTCACCCCTTCTAAGGGGCCCAATATCAAACCGCCGGCCGCCGCGCCGGCGCCATAGAAATAATATCACATCTTTTGCCAAAAAGCAAGGGATTTTTTTGTTGTTTGCGCTTCATTAAAGAGAAGGCCGGAACTTTTTCCCAGGGCCAAGTCTAAGCGTCCCGTGCCGCGCATATAGATGCCAATGAGATACAAAACCACACAAAGGGGAGTACAACCATGGAGCTTCAACTCAACAGCCAAAACGTTGGGAGCGTCGAAATTGTCTATAACAGCAAGCTGGAGCAGGCGGTGGACAGCGATATCACCCTGCCGGAATATTGCCCGGATATGCTGCGCATCCTCAAATGCTCCGTGGAGCCTTTCATCCTTTCGGCGCAGGCGGCGGGGGAACGCGTGACGATCGAGGGGAGCGCGCGCACCTTTGTGCTCTATGCCGCCGAGGACGGGAGCCTTCACAGCTTCGAGCAAAGCTATCCCTTCACCCGCACGGCGGATATCAGCGGCCTGAGCGATCTGGCGGTGATTTCCGTCAGCGTAAAGACGGAATACGCCAACGGCCGCGCCGTCAGCCAGCGCAGGCTTGATGTCCACGGCATGCTGGGCCTCCACCTGCTGGTGCGCCGCCGCAGGGAGGATGAGCTGCTCACCGGCGCCGCGGGGGGCGGGGTGCAGACCCTGAGCTCCACGGTGCGGCTTTCCAGCCTGGAGGCCCTCAACGAGGTTGCCTTCCCCCTTACGGAGGTCATCGAGGTGGATCTGGACGCCCCTCCCGTGGACCAGATCATCAGCCGGCGGGCGGTGGTGCTGCCCGGAGACGTGAAGGCCATCAAGAACAAGCTGCTGCTCAAGGGCAGTCTTGAGCTGCGGGTAATCTACCGCAGCCGCGAGGCGCAGGAGCCCGTACGGGTGCTCCACACCATGCCCATCAGCCAGATTCTTGAGGCGCCCGGCGTTTGCGAGGAGTGTGAAAATACGCTTCGCCTGCGCGTAGCCTCCCTGGATGTCACGCCGAAGTCCGACGTCAACGGCCAGCTGAGGCTGCTGGAGATCAACGCCCGCGTCGCTGCGGACGTAAAGGGCTACACCATGCTGGAGGTACCCGTGCTCACAGACGCCTACTCCACCCAGTGCGGGCTCGCGCTGGAAACCCGGCGGCTGGAAAGCAAGCTGCTGCTGGAGTCCTTCCGCGAGACCTTTCTGGCCAAGGGGAGCTTCGAGCTTGGCAGCGCGGGCATCCAAAGCGTGCAGCTGGTCACGGGCGAGCTTATGCCGGCGCGGACTGAAAGCAGGGAAGACGCCCTGGAGGTCAGCGGGCAGGCGCGCTTTCACATCGTATATATCGACAAAGAAGGGCAGGCGGCCTTTGCCGAAAAGGATCTGCCCTACCAGTTCCGCCGGGCGCTACCCAAGGGCGGCGGCGAGGTGACAGCCGACGTAGCCGTGGAGCTGCTCTCCCTGCAGGAGAACATCGGCGGCGAGGAGCTTGAGCTGCGCTGCGAGCTGGCCGTCATGGGCGAGCTGTTCCAGAACGACAAGCGTATGGTGGTCAGCGGCGTCAGCCCGGCGGAGGAGGAGATCCAGCCGCGCCGGCCCGCCCTCACGATCTACTTCGCCGCGAACCAGGAGCCCCTTTGGGAGATCGCCCGCCGCTACCGCACCACGATGGACGCCATCAAGCTCGAAAACGATATCACCGGCGACGCCGCGATGGAGGGCCAAATGCTGCTGATACCTACGGTGTGACTTATTGGCAAAGCCCCGGCCTATTTCGATGAACTTACAAGGAGGATATACAGCATGGAAGAACGCAGCATATACGCCGACATCGCGCAGCGCACCCAGGGGGATATCTATATCGGCGTGGTGGGGCCGGTGCGCACGGGCAAATCCACCTTCATCAAGCAGTTCATGGATACCCTCGTGCTGCCCAATATCGTCATGGACGCCAAGCGCGAGCGGGCCCAGGATGAGCTGCCGCAGTCGGCCTCCGGGCGCACGATTATGACCACGGAGCCCAAATTCATCCCCGAGGAGGCGGTGGAGATCAGCCTTCCCGGCAACGCGAAATTACGCGTGCGCATGATCGACTGCGTGGGCTACATCGTGCCCAGCGCCCTGGGATACATTGAGGACGACCAGCCCCGCATGGTGCTCACCCCCTGGTATGAGGAGGAGATTCCCTTCAACATGGCCGCGGAGATCGGCACCCGTAAGGTCATCAGCGAGCACAGCACCATTGGCCTGGTCGTTACCACAGACGGCTCCATCAGCGAGATTCCCCGGGATGAATACGCCGAGGCGGAGGAGCGTGTGATCCGGGAGCTCCAGGAGCTCAAAAAGCCCTTCGTGGTGCTGCTCAACTCCACCAACCCCGAGGCCGCGGCCACGGCGGCGATGGCCCAGCAGCTTTCCAACAAGCACAACGTACCGGTGATCCCTGTCAACTGCCTCAACCTCACCGAGTGGCAGATCAAGCAGATCATCTCTCAGATTCTGTTCGAGTTCCCCATCCGCGAGGTTTCCGTGAACCTTCCGGGCTGGATCCTCTCCCTGGAGCAGGAGCATTGGCTGCGCTCGAGCATCTACCAGAGCGTGCGCGGCTCCGCCATGGGCATGCGCCATGTGCGGGACACAAGGGGCTTCGCGGCCTCCCTGCAGGGCAGCGAGCATATCAGCGGCGCGGAGCTCGGCCATGTGAACCTTTCGGAAGGGGCCGCCGCGGTGGACGTCAATGTCCCGCAGGAGCTCTTCTACCGGGTGCTGGCGGAATCCACGGGCCTGGAGATCAACGACGAAAACGACCTCCTGCGCTGGCTCAGCGAGCTTTCCAGAACGAAATCGGCCTACGACCGCATCAAGAACGCCCTGGACGAGGTGGAGGCCACGGGCTACGGCATCGTTCTGCCCTCCCTGGAGGAGCTGAGCCTGGAGGAGCCGGAGCTGATGCGGCAGGGCGGGCGCTACGGCGTACGGCTGCGGGCCTCCGCGCCATCGCTGCATATCATGAAGACGAACATCACCACCGAGGTCGCGCCCATTGTGGGATCGGAATCCCAAAGCGAGGAGCTCGTCATGTACCTGCTCAACGAGTTTGAGGAAAACCCCGCCGCCATCTGGAAATCCAACATCTTCGGCAAAAGCCTCCACGAGCTGGTGAACGAGGGCCTGCACAACAAGCTCTACCGCATGCCCGCCGAGGCCCGCATGAAGTTCCAGGAGACCATCGAGAAGGTCGTCAACGAGGGCTGCTCGGGGCTGATTTGTATTATTTTGTAGTGATTATAAGTTGTTTGGCAACGATAACCCCCCCTGTTAGCCTTATCGGCGAACAGGGGGGGTTAATTCAATAGAAAAAATGAGTATTAGGGGTAAATACCGAGGCTGCTGACCAGGTTCCAAAAAATCGTAAACAAAATGCTCATCGGCGTAATTAAGGCCCAAACAATATCATAATACCGCGCAGGCAAGCGAATCATCAAAAAAGTACTGAGCAGCTTTTTCTGCGCCTTGGTTTCAATGGCGTTTGGATCAAGGGAAAAGCTGGCCGATCCTTCATTTATCCTCAGCCTGCTTAGCTTGCCATCTTCGTTATAAGAAAACGTAAATGTCAATCCCTCCGCTTCAAAATCAACGATAACAGCGCCTTGCGCTTCCCTTACATTGAACTCCTCGGGCATTTCAAGCCTGACCAGCTTGTATAGCATTTCAACCGATTTCGCGGAAATAAATCGATTGCGGTTTTCCAGAGGGAGATCAAAATAGATCCTGAAGTTCCGGTTTACTTCATAGTACAGCTCTTGGCTATACAGATCAAACACTCGCTGGATGCCAAAGGTTGAGGAAAAAAGCTCCCCGTTGTAGGAAAGTACCCACTGTTCATTATGGTAAATCGTAAATTCGTCGCCTGTGAGCACAGCAAGCGTTTCGCGCATCAGCGCTTCGCCTCGCGTAATCAACTCCTCGTCAGCTTCTTCATTCGATTGCGCATGGACTTCATAGAATCTTTCCGCCTGCCACGGGATATCCGGCGTTTCTTTTGCCGCGGCGCCAAGTGTCATCGCTCCGCACAGCAGCAGTACCAAAAAAACACGAAGTAATTTTTTCATTGCCAACCCGCTTTCTTTATATTAGCTTACCTGTTCAGGCTATCTGATGATATCATATTTATTTTTAGATGTCAACACCGCGTGCGTTTTTTTGCATATGATGTACGAGGCAGACATGCCTATACTATAAAAGATGGAAAGAGGACAAATTATGGCAGTGAATCAAAATTACGGCGATATGGGGAGCCAGCAAATGGGGCCGGCGATGTACGCGCGCTGCTCTCAGATGCAGAAGGTTCTGGCCGAGCTGTTCAGAAGAGAGTCGGGAATGAGCCAAACGTTCCAAAAAGGCGAGCAAAGCAATCTTGTTTATTTGCTGCAGGCCGCGCTGTATCTCAACGGCTACAACCTGGAGATCAACGGCAATTACGATGCCGCGACAGAGACCGCCGTGCGCATGTTCCAGCGCAATCACGGCCTCGCGGAAAACGGAACCGCGCAGCCGGATATGCTGCGCGCGCTGTTCCCGGCCCCGCCGCAGCCCGTCTCCAGCGCCGCGCCGAAGCCCATAAGCGCCGCGATGCCCGTAAACGCCGCGATGCCCGCCGCGATGCCCGCGCAGCCGGCGGCCAGGCCGGCGCCCCCCGTCCCGCCAGCCGCCGTTATGCCGCTGCCCGCTCCCGCGCCAAGTATCAGTGTTCCCAACCAGCCCTGGAACGGGCCCACGGAATATAATGTCCGGCTCAGCGAGAGAAACCCCGAAGCGATCATTAATGTGAGCTATTACAACCGGTAACCGGATAAAAAAAGCATCAGTCGGTTATGCATATAGCCGGCTGATGCTTTTGCTTTTGCGGAAGGAATTTTTTGCGGGAAAGCGACTAAGCTCCGCAGCCTTATCGAAATTTTCAAAGGGATGTTTTCCTAATGTCACGAAGCGTATAAAACAAAACGCTCACTCCTCCGGTATCATCCCGTACAAGCACGCGATCGCGCTTGACAAGCCTCCGATTTCGTCGATCAGGCCCTCGCTCACGGCCTGCTCGCCGCTGAGCACCGTGCCGAAATCCATGGCCAGCTCGCCGGTTTCCAGCATCATTTTGCGATAACGGTCCGGGTCCACCCGGGAGTTCTGGGACACGAAGCGCACAATGCGCTCCTGCATCTGCTCAAAATAGGAGAGCGTCTGTGGCACGCCCAGCACCATGCCGTTGAGCCGCACGGGGTGGATGGTCATCGTGGCCGAGCGCGCGATGAATGACCGCCGGGCCGACACGGCCAGAGGCACGCCGATGGAGTGCCCGCCTCCCAGCACCAGCGATACCGTGGGCGTCTTCATTCCGGCAATGAGCTCCGCCAAAGCGAGGCCCGCCTCAATATCCCCTCCCACGGTGTTGAGAACAATGAGCAGCCCCCGCACCTCGCGGCTCTCCTCAATGGCCACCAGCTGCGGGATGACATGCTCATATTTCGTGGTCTTCGTGTCCGAAGGCAGCTCTACGTGCCCCTCGATCTGCCCGATGACCGTCAGGCAGTGGATCAGCCCCCTGTGGCCCTCCAGGGTGACGCCCGCGGCGCCGTCCGGCATAGAGGCCTCCGGTCTGGCCTCCTGGTTGCTTTGACACACAGCAAAATCCCCCTTCCGGATGTACCTGCTTAGTATGTCCGGGAAGGGGGACGATATTTCGAAAAGCTCCATACATGATAAATCACCACCGCCGCGACGATCACCGCGCCGCCCGCCATGGCGAAGGGCCCGGGGGTTTCGCCGGCGGCCAGGGCCACCCAAACAGGGTTGAGCACGGGCTCCGCCGCGGTAATCAAACACGCCGGCAGGGCAGGACAGCGCCGGATGCCCATGGAAAAAAACACATAGGCCAGCCCCACCTGCACCGTGCCAAGCAGAATCACAAAGCCCCAGGCCACAGGGTCCGCCGTAACAGAGCCGAACAGGAAGGGCAGGCCGGCGGCGGCGTTGATCAAAAAGCCCAGCAGCAGCGCGTGCTCCGGGTCGGTGTCCGGCCTTTTGTTGCACACGAAGACCCCCGCGAAGCACAGACCCGAGGCGATGGCAAGCAGGTTCCCCAGCGGCCCGCCGGGCTCCAGTTGATCGGCGAAAAAGAGCAGCATCCCCAACATTGTCGCGCCCACGGCGATGAGCTCTCCCGTCCCGGGCTTTTTTCTGTGAAACACAAGCTCTATTAATATGATAAAGATCGGCGCGGTAAACTGCAGCAGAATCGCGGCGGCGGCGGTGGTCATCTTGTTGGAGAACACGAACAGGATCGTCGTGGCCGCCAGGCAGGCCGCGCCCAGAACATTGCCCCGTGTGAAGCTGATTTTCACACCGCGGCGATAGACGACAAACACCGCGGCGGCCAGCAGGGCCCGCAGCCCGACGATGCTCATGGCGTTCCAGGGGATATATTTGATACACAGCCCGCCCAGGCTCCAGCACAGGGAGGCGGCGAGCATAAACAGCGGCCCCTTGCGGGTATCGCCGCGGGGGGATGAATCCATCGGACCTGCTCCTTCATCTGAAATGATCCGCCAGCGCGTGGAGTTATGCGGATTTCTGCTCAATCAGATGAACCAGGCTCTCCGTAAGCGTTGCGGAAAAATTCACGCCCATGCGCTCTGCCGCGGCGTTGACCCAAGATGGAATGGTAATTGTTTTTTTCACCATCTGTACACCGTGTCTGCGCCTGTACTCCGCTTCGTCGAACTCAATCAGCACGGAGAACTCGCCTTTTTTAAGATAAATATCCAACGGGCTGCATGCCGGAGGATAAACAAAAGCGCCGTCGTCCTGCTGCAAATAAAGCCCGAGGGCCGCAAATGCCATTTCGTAGGCCTCATCCAGCGTATCTCCCTGCGTGGCACAACCGGGAAGATCAGGGAAAATCACGGTGTAGCGAGGATCATCCTTTTCCTGGCTGAAAACGGCTGGGTAAAAATGCTTTCCTTTCATCAAACAGCCTCCAGTCTGAGATGTCTTTATTTTTCCCCGGAACGGCGTTTCAAACCGGCTTGCTTCAAGATTTCCTGCTCCAACGGCTTCGTTAGGTCTTTGGTATGAAAAGGGACCATGGTTTGGTTTCCTGTTTCGTGATTGCGAAATTTTTTGTGCGAACCATTCTGGCTAACCTCAACGAACCCATTAGATTCAAGAAGGCGGATCATCTGCTTCGGTGTCATCGGCATCCTGAAAGTCCCCTTTCATTCAACATTATTATAACACGTATTGACACGTGCGTCAAGAGCTTTTGTTGTTTTTATTCCCGTTTTTTTATTCCTCAAAAGCCCCGGTTGAGCGCTTGCAGCGAAAACGATGGAAAGCGTCGCACGTTGTTTCCGGCCGCCGCCGAAGAGCGCGTACCGCCTCCCCGGCTCTGCGCCGGCGCGCGTAAGCCAGCGGTCTTCGCGCTGGCGATGAGGGAGGGCTCGCTCACGCCGCTGTCGTGGTAAGACTGCACCCGGTAGTCGATACAGCTGTCCGGCGGCAGATCCTGGTGCAAAAAAACGTCGTCCAGGGTCTGACCCACAAGCTTGAACTCCTCGCCCACGCCCCGGCGCGCGCTGACCAGGTAAGCCGCGGCGCCGCGGGCATGCTCCCATCGAAGCTCCACCGCGCCGGAGCCCACAGCCACGGCACGCACCCGGCCCGGCGGCTCTGGCTCCGGCAGCGGCGGAAAGGTCGTGGCCTCCACCATGGGGCTGGCGGTGCTGCAAATCCCCCGCCGCACGGCCTGGATAAAATAGTAGTACTTTGTCCCCGCGTCCGGCACGGCGTCGAGGTAGCGGGTTTCCCTCGTTTCCGCGCAAAGGCTGTAGCAGCACCAGGGGGTAAGGCTGCGGTAAACGCGGTATTCCTCCGCTCCCTCGCTGGGATGCCAGAACAGCGCGATCTGCCGCGTGCCCCGGGTGGCGGCCTGCAGCGCCACGGGCGTTTCCAGGCTGGCCTCATGGTCCAGGCGGGGCGCGCTTTCTTTTTCAGGCCCCGCTTCCTGTTTCGGCGCGGGCGTTTTTTCCGGTTCAGGCTCCGGGCTTTTTTTGGGCTCCAGATTTTTTTTTGGCTCTGTATTTTTATCTGGCTCTACATTTTGGGCCGGCTCTGATTTTTTATCTGATTCTACATTTTGAGATAGCTCCAGAGGCGTGTCCCGCGCGGCCACGGGCGCGGCGGGCAGGGTAATCGCGGGCGCGATGGCCGGCGCGCTTTGCCCCGCCTCGCCGTAGGCCCGCACGGCATACCAGTATGTCGTCCCCGGCAAAACCTGCGTGTCTATGTAGGACGGCTCCTCCACCGCGGCGATGGGCCGCAGCTGCTCCGGCGTCTCGCCCCGCAGCAGCAGGTAGCCCTCGGCCTGCGGCGAAGCGCCCCACAGCAGCGTAACCTGGTCGGCCTGAAACGCGTGGGCCAGCAAATAGGCCGGCGGAGTCAGCGCGGAGGAGGCCGGCAGCTCCTGGCGCCCCGGGTCCCGGGGCGGGAATCCGGCGGGGGGAACGCGGCAGACGGACGCTTCCGTATGACAGGCGGCCGCTTCCGGATTGGTCTCCCACGGATAAAATGTGCGCTGTTCCATGTTGCTTCGCTCCTCGTTATGTATAATACAGTTCATTATATGATACGGCGCGGAAGAAGGATTCTAAAGTTTTTTCCGGATTATTTGAAAAGATTTTTTCTTTTGCCAATCATTAGGCTTGACGGACGGCGGAATTTTTAGTATAATCTATTGGATGGCTATGGGCGAATAAAATCATAAAGGGGATGCTTCATATTGGTTAGAATCAGCAAAACACGCGTGGCGCTCTGCCTTGCGCTGGCCATGCTCCTGAGCCTGTTCGCGGCCTGCGGCGGCGGCGGCGGGGAAACGACGACCGAACCCAGCGCCGTGGAGCTCACGGTAAACGCGTCGGCGTCGGCGGAGCCCAGCACCGGGGAGACCACTCTCGAAGAGCCCGGCAGCAGCGGGACTGAGGTCAGCACGGAGACGGACCATTCCACCTCCGAAACAACAACCACCACGCAAGCCGGGAGCACCGCCACAACCACAACCACAACCACGGCGGCCACAACCACGGCGGCGGACAAAAAGCCCACCACCACGGCGGAGATCGTGGAGTACTTCAACAAGAGCGCAAACAAGGTGAAGACGGATAAGCCGGGGTATTCCTGGCGTGACCGCGCGATCATTGACAAAGACAGCGTCAGCATCAGCAGCAGAACGCTGCAAGCTATGGCTCCGACGCTTATTTCCTGGGCGGAAGGCCTATTTGCCAAATGGACAGAGAAAGACACTGTGGCCAAAGGCGCGAATCACAATGATTTCCCGGTATCGGGACAAAGCTGGTCCAGTACGCTGACGCCGGCCATGGTCAGCAGCGCGATTTGCACGGATGCCGGAACGGTTTACAAAATCAAAATCACCTTAAAGGACGAAAAGCTGAGCGAGCTGCCTGTCAATCCAACGACAACGAACCACGGCAAGGCAATGAATTTGATGACAAAAAAAGTGCTGGAAGAAGGCACCGCCAATATCCCCCTTTTGAAAATCACCCAATTCGCTCCGACATATACCGGGAGCTATATTGACTGCACCATTGATAAAGCAACCGGTAACATAAAGAGCATTAATTACATGGAAAGATTTAAAGCGGATATCACCGTTAACGTCGGCAATACCACGGCTTCGGTTATGATTGGGCTGGAAAAGCAATATGACCTGAAATACTAATTGGCGCTATATAACAAAACAGGATCGTCGGCTCAAGCGATGATCCTGTTTTGCTTTTTTCACCTCGCGCAGTAGTACACCTTTCCGTCCTCCAGCTCAATCCCCTTGATCGCGAAGAGCTCCGTTACCGTCACCAGCTGCCAGCCCTTGTCGGAAAGATCCTGGATCACGCGCACGGCGGCCTCCTTGCTCATGTGGAAGATGTCGTGCATCAGCACAATGTCGCCGTCCTGCAGCTGGTCATACACCCCGTTGACGATCTTCGCGAGGTCCCGCCGCTTTCCGGAGACGCCGCGCCTGTCGTCCGGTGTTTCGGCGTACTGCCAGTCCACGGTGTCGATACTCCACAGGATCACAGGCATGTCCGCGCTGGAAAGCACGCGCTTGTCATAGTCGCCGAAGGGGGGCCGCAGCAGCGAGGGCGCCTTTTGGGAATACTGTTCCAGCGCGGCGTTCGCTTTGGCAAAATCCTTTTCCAGCGCGGCGGCGCCCAGCGTGGGCAGGCGCTTGTGGGCATAGGAGTGGCTGGCGATTTCGCAGCCCAGGTCCACCGCCCGCCTCAGCGTTTTTTCGTAGGTCTCCGCCCGGTTGCCCAGACAGAAGAAGGTCGCCCTGCCATCGCAGGCCTCCAGGGCGTCCAGAATCGCCTCCGTCACGGGGCTGAAGGGTCCGTCGTCAAAGGTGAGGGCGATCATGCGGCGCGTGCCGTCCGGGGCATAGCCCGCCGGGGCCTCGTGTATGCCATCGTCCTGTTCCGTCCTGTTTTCCGTGCCGGTTTGGCCCGCGGAGGGCGCGGTGGGGGCGGTGGCCGTGCTTTCCTTCACATAGGCGTCGCCCGAGGTCTGCCGCGCGCCACGCACCGCGACGAGCGCGCATACGCAAAAATACACCAAACCCGCCGCCGCCAGGGCAAGCCACATTTTTCGCGTCACCGCTCTTCCGCTCATGCGCTCTACCGTCCTTTGATTTTTAGAGTTTACAAATTGGCTGATTTTCTTTCGGTAGTGTAACCGCTTCCGATGAAAATAACAGCTTCTGTAAATTCTTCCAGACAAGCCATACAATTTTTGACAGCTTTGGTTTTTTCACGATTTCCGCTTTCTTTTTGCGCAAACTTGTGTTATAATAGCCCGGCACAGGGGGAGTGTGATGGACGTTGAAAGAGTATTTTCCAAGCATACCCGCGCTGTCCTATGAGGGCAGCTATTCTTCCAATCCCTTCGCGTTCAAATTTTATGATCCGGAGCGGATTGTCGCGGGAAAGCCCATGCGGGAGCATTTGCGGTTTTCGCTGTCGTACGAAAAGGCGTTTTGCGTCAGCGGCGCGGACGCCTATGGGCAGCCCACGGCCAACCGGCATTTTGGGGCCGTGCCCGCCGAGGGCACACAGATCGCCAGGGACCGCCTGTTCGCGCTGATGGAGCTCATGCACAAGCTGGGGCTCCGGTATTTTACCATGCGCGACCGCGACCTCGCGCCCGGGGCCGACAGCCTGCGGGAAAGCGGCGCGCGGCTGGACGAAATGGCCGAAGGCCTGCTCTACCTGCAGCAGGTCTACGGTGTGCGGCCCATGCAGTTTTCCGCCGACCTGAGCAGCCATCCCCGTTACATGAACGGGGCCGCGACCTCCTGCTCGGCGGAGGTCTTCGCCTTCGCGGCGGCACAGGTTAAAAAAGCCCTGGAAACCGCCCACCGACTGGGCGCGCTGTCCTTTTGCGTTTCCGGCGGGCGGGAGGGCCGCGCGCATTTGCTGTGCGTCAACGAGGCCCTGGAGGAGGAAAATCTGGCCCGGCTGCTCCAGCTCACGGCGGATCATGCCGCCGTTATCGGTTATGAGGGCCGGCTTTGCATTCAGCCCAGCCCTCCCGGCGTGGTGGAGGGACCCTATTGGGGCGACGGCAGGCAGTGCCTGGATTTTTTGCGGAGCTTCCGTCTGGACGCGCCATATCAGGTGACGCTCCAGGAGCACGCCGCGCTGCCGGAGCTGCGCGCCCTGCTGCGCGCGCAAAAGCTTTGCTCCATGGCCACGCTGCGCGCCGGCGGCGGTTCTCAGGGCGGCCTGAATCCCGTGCCCGCGGCGGCCCTCGCCCTCTTCGAGCTGCTGCGCCACGGCGGATTCCAGTCCGGCGGCGTTTTGCTGGAGGCCGCGCCCCGCCGCAGCTCCAATACCCTGGAGGATCTGTGCATCACCTATATGCAGTGGATGGACGCCTATGCCGTAGGGCTCATGCTGGCCCAGCGCGCCCTGCTCGACGGGCGGCTGGAGCAGTTTCAGCGGGACCGCTACGCCAGCTTCGGCTACGGTGTGGGCAAGGCGATTGCCGAGGGCGGCGCGGATATGGACGCCCTGGAATTCCACGCGCTGCAAAAGGGCGAGGTCTACGCCGCCAGCGCAAGGCAGGAGTACCTGGAGTCCATGATCAACGCGCTGCTGTTCCGGAATCTGTGACGCTGACGCGTTTTGCCGCCCCCGGCCCTCTGCGGGCCGGGGGCGGCTCAATTTTATGAACTTTTCCAAATATTACATAATTACAAATTTACCCCTTGATTCTTGTCCGCTTCTGTGCTAGAATTTTCAACAAGACAAAGCGAAAGGAAAGATGTACATGAACAAGCTGAGCAAAAGACTGCTCGCACTGGCCCTGGCGGCGCTGCTTTGCTGCGGAACCGCCCTGAGCGCGAACGCGCTGAGCCTCTTCGGCGGCAGAATCTACATTCAGGCGGCGGGCGACGAGGTTATTGACATGCTGGCCGACCAGCAGCCGGGGGACTTTTCTTCCCGCGCGGCGGAGATTTCCGCCAAATTCAAAGCGCTCGACACCGAATCGCATACCACCGGCAGCATCTTCGCCACAACGCCCTCCCTGAGCGCCCCCTATGCCGCGGGCTCACTGCAAACGGCCTACCTCAACAACGCTCTCAATACGCTCAACCTTACCCGCTATCTCTCGGGCCTGCCCAATGTGACCAGAAGCGCGACCTACGACAGCTACTGCCAGCACGGCGCGGTGCTCCTGTACGCCTCGGAGTTCGACCACAGCCCCCCAAGGCCCGCCGATATGACGACGAGCTTTTATAACACCGCTCTGCGCGGCACCGAGGAGGCCAACATCGGCGCGGCCTATTCCAGCGGGACAAACCATTATCAGGCACTGTATTACACCATTGCCCACGGCTTTCTCGCCGACGACGACAGCGATAATCTGCCCATTCTGGGGCACCGCCGCTGGGCGCTGAACCCCAAAATGGCCTCCACCGGCTTTGGACAGGCCGCCAAAACCACCGCGGGCGCGAAATTCCCCTCCGAAAGCTACAGCTCCATGTACGCCATGGACCAATCCGCCGCCAGCCTGAGCTATGAGGCCATCGGCTACCCCTCCGGCAAGGCCTTTCCCAGCAACGTGTTTCTGCAAAGCTACCCCTGGAGCATCTCGCTGAACCCGGACATCTATGCCGCGCCGAACATCAACGACGTAACCGTGACCCTGATTGGCAACGGAAAAACCATCAGCTTTTCCAAAGCCAACACCAACATGGATAAGAGCTACGACTATTTCAATATCAATACGCAAAGCTACGGCGTGAACAACTGCATCGTTTTCCGCCCGAGCCATACCACCAAGACGGTCAACGGCCTGGAGGTCGCGGATCCCTATCCGGCCGGCACCTACACCGTAACTGTCAATGGCCTGAAGCTGAAAAACGGCTCCGCCGCCGCCCTGACCTACCGCGTGACCTTTTTCGACGCCCTCGATGAGCCCGCCAACTGGCCCACCCCGGAGGAGCCCGCGCCCGGCGTGCCCGCCTGGAACGGCACAACGGCGAGCGTCCCGCTGAACAACGGCTCATACACCCTGCCTCTGGACGGCAGCGCTACCTGGAGCAGCAGCAACACTACCGTCGCCACGGTCGCCAGCGGCGTGGTCACGCTTAAGGCCAGGGGCACAACCGTGATCAGCGCGAGGATCAATGAAACGACGACCTATAGCTGCACGATTGTCGTAACCGATCCCGTAGTTGCACCGCCCGCCTGGCACAACACGACAGTGGAAATCCCTTTCCAGAAGAACGGCAGCCACAGGCTGAATCTGGACGCCGCGGCAACCTGGAGCAGCAGCAACACAGCCGTCGCCACGGTCAACCAAACGACGGGCGAGCTCACCATCAAGAACAAGGGCACGACCACCATCACCGCGAACGTCGGCGGCACAAATTATAGCTGCACCGTCAATGTCAAGTTCAGCTTCTTCCAGTGGATCGCGTACATCCTCCTGTTCGGCTGGATCTGGATGGTTGTGAAATAGTCAGATCTTTCAGAAGCCAAAGGAGGCCAACGATGAAACACACAAAACGTCTGTTCGCGGCGCTTTTGACCCTGGCCCTGGCGCTCCCGATTGCCCTGCCCGCGGCGGCGGTCAACTGGGATGAATTTCGTATCACCACGCAGCCGGAAAGCCGGTACATCAAGCATGGCGGGAGCTGTACGCTGAGCGTTGAGGTGAATGTGCCGGCAGGTACAGAGGAGACGTACCAGTGGTTCCATTATCCTGAAGGCGACTGGGTGCCGATCACGGGTGCGAACGCGTCCGAATTGGAGGTGAGCCCCGGCAAGAGCTATTATCCGAAGTACGACTTTTTCGGCAATTTCTCGACTAGTTTTTATTGCGAGATTACCGCATATGAAAAAGACAGCGAAGGCACTGTTATTTCCACGCGAAAGCGGGAGAGCAATTGGGCAAGCGTGTACACGGACCGGGCATTTCTTGCGAAAGTGTTTTTATTTATGGCAGAGCCCTTTACCTATGCGTATCATACCATAGGAGAGGCCATTGAAGAGGCCCTTTGGGTTTTCCCGCCGCTCATCCCGGTGATCGTGCTGGCCTCCCCGCTGATTTTTCCGGTTTTGCTGATTTACGGTTACATCAGAAATTTTATATCGCCGCCTGATCTTTTGCCTGTTCTTCCTTGATTTCTGCTTGCAAGCCCGCGAAAAATATGATACAATGTTCCTATCTTTTTCTGAATAGATAGGAACATTTTTCATGCGTCTGAAAGCTCTTGATATCCATGGCTTCAAATCCTTTCCCGATAAAACGCGGCTGGAGTTCGGCCCGGGCATCACCTGCGTGGTGGGGCCCAACGGCTCCGGCAAAAGCAACGTCGCCGACGCCATGCGCTGGGTGCTGGGGGAGCAGTCCACCAGAAACCTGCGCGGTTCCCGTATGGAGGACGTTATCTTCAGCGGCACCGGGCGGCGCAAGCAGCTGGGCCTGGCCGAGGTCACGCTGCACCTGGATAACACCGACCGCCGCCTGCCCTCCGGCCAGGACGAGGTTTCCGTCACCCGGCGCCTCTACCGCTCCGGCGACAGCGGCTATCTCATCAACGGCAAGAACTGCCGCCTCAAAGACGTCCACGAGCTCTTCATGGATACCGGCCTGGGGCGGGACGGATATTCCATGGTGGGGCAAGGGCGCATCGCCGACCTGATTTCCCCGCGCTCCGAGCAGCGGAGGGATATGCTGGAGGAGGCCGCGGGAATCTCCCAGTCCCGCTACCGCCGCGCCGCCGCGATGCACAAGCTCGCCCAGGCGGAGGACAATCTTGTGCGGCTGCGGGATATCCTGCTGGAGCTGGAGAGCCGCGTCGGCCCCTTAAAGGCGCAGAAGGAGAAGGCGGAGAAATACCTTGTGCTGGCGGAACGCCGCAAGGCCCTGGAGATCGGGCTGGCGCTGCACACCATCGCGCGGTCCGTGGCCTCGCTGCGGGAGCTGGAGCATAAGATCACGAAGCTCCAAACAGAATACGGCCTGTGTGAGCGGGACCTGCAAAAGCTTGAGGCGGATATTGAGGCGCTGCAGGAGCAGAGCCAGCAGCTCACGATTCAGGCCGAGGCCCTGCGCCGGGAAAACAACCTGCTGGAGGAGCGAGCGCTGCGCCATGAAAGCGATATCGCCGTGCTGGAAAACACGGTGCAGCACAACGTGGCCGCGGCGGAGCGCATTGAGCGCGACCGGGGCCAGGCGGCCGACAGCCAGCAGCAGCTGGAGGATGAGATGGAGGCCGTGCTGGCGGAGATCTCGGCGCTGCGGCTTTCCGCCAGCGCGAAACGGCAAAGCGGCGACGCCGTCGCCCGCGAAATCGCGGTGGCGCAGACACGGGATTCCACGTTGTCCCAGACCTGCGCGGCACTGGCGCAGGATATCGCGGGGCTCACCGAGCGGCTGGCGGAGCAGCAGATCGCCCATTCCGCCGCGCGCTCCACGGCGGCGGAGCTGCGGCAGCGCGTTGAAGGCATTGAACAGGCCGAGCGGGCGCGGCAGGAGCAGGCCCGGGAGCTGGAGGAGGCTCTGGGACAAGCGGGCGAGGAGCTGGCACGCTGCCGCGCGACAGTGGAGGAGCACCAAAACACCCTCCAGGGCTACAAGCTCCGGGCGGAAAACCGGAGCGCGAAGGCCCAGGAGAGCCGCCGCGCTTTGGACAAGCTCCAAAACGAGGCACAGCAAAAGCAGGCCCGCGTAAAGCTCCTGGAGGACCTGGAGCGGAATATGGAGGGTTATACCGGCAGCGTGCGCGCCGTGATGAAGGAGTCCCGCCGGGGGAGCCTGCGGGGGCTCCATGGTACGCTTTCGCAGCTGATCAGCGTGGAGCCGGATTACACCGCGGCGGTGGAGACCGCCCTGGGCGCGGCGCTGCAGTTTATTGTGGCGGAAACCGAGGACGACGGCAAGCGCGCCATCGAATTTCTCAAGCGCTCCAACGCGGGGCGGGCGACGTTTTTGCCCTTAAACGCAATCAGGCCGCAGGAATTCAAGGAAAACGGCCTGGAGCGCTGCGCGGGCTTCGTGGCCATGGCCGACGAGCTCTTGAGCTGCGGCGCGAAATACAAAGCCCTGCTTCAGGCGCAGCTGGGCCGCACCGCCGTGGCGGAGGATATGGACGCCGCCATCGCCATCGCCCGGCAGTTCCGCCATCGCTTCCGCGTTGTCACCCTGGATGGCCAGATCATCAACGCCGGGGGCTCCATGACCGGGGGCTCCCAGAGCCGCGGCGCGGGCATTCTCAGCCGGGGCAGCGAGATCGCCGGCTTAAAATCGGAGCTCAAAGCGGCGATGGAGGTCATCGGGGAACAGTCCCGGCGCAGCAAGCAGCTCACGGAGGAGGCCGCCGCCGCCGAAGCCGCCGCGGCGGGCATTCAGGGAGATCTGGCCCGCGCGCTGGAGGAGGTCATCCGCCAGGAGGCGCGCGCCGGCGCCCTGGAGCAGCGTTCGGCGGACCTGCGGGACTCCCGGCAGGAGCTGGAGCAGGAAAAAAACGCCGCCGCCCAGCGTATCCTCCGGCTGGAGGACGATCAGGCGGCGGGGGGGGAGCGCAGCCAGGAGCTGGAGGCCGAAAAAATGCGGCTGGAAACCGAGCTCGCCGGGTATCATCAGGAGCGGGAAGCCCTTGAGGCAAGCCGCGCGGATTTGTCCCAGGCTGAGGCGCGGCAGAGGCTGGAGCTGCTTTCCATCGAAAAGGATGTGGAGGCCCGGGAGGAGGCGGCCGCCTCCCTGCGGCAGCGCAAGCTGGGCCAGGCCGGCAGGGATCACGAGCTGCTGGCCGAGCAGGAGAGTCTTCGTCAGGCCAACGAGGAGATCGCGGGCCGCATCGAAGCCCTGCGGGAGGAGACCGCGGCGCTGCGGTCCCGGGCGGAGGATGGCCAGACCAACGCCATGGCCTTGCTGGCCCGGCGGGAGGAGATTCAGGCCCAGACAGAGACTCTCCGCCGGGAGGAAAAGCTGAGGGCCGCGCAGAAGGAAAAGCTCAGCGGCGAGCTGGCCCGGCAGGAGGAGCGCAGGGGCGTCACCCGCCAGACCCTGGATAACGCCGCCGCCAAGCTCTACGACGACTACCAGCTCACCCCCAGGGAGGCGGAGGAGCAGGGCTGCGTTTTGCAGGATCCGGCAAAGGCCCAGCTTGAGCTCCATGAAGTGAACGGGAAAATAAGGGCCCTGGGGAATATCAATGTGGACGCCGTCGAGGAATACAGAGAGGTTTCGGAGCGCTGCGCGTTCATGAACAGCCAGGTGGAGGACATTGAGCGCAGCAAGGCTGAGCTCACGCGCCTGATCACGGAGCTCACGGAGAAGATGTCCGGGCGCTTCGCCGAGGCCTTCGAGAAGATTAACCGCTGCTTTGGCGAGACCTTCGTTGAGCTTTTCAGCGGCGGGCAGGCGCAGCTGCTCCTGGAGGATCCCAATGACATGCTGGAGTGCGGCATCTTGATCCAGGTGCAGCCGCCGGGGAAAAACGTGCAGAACCTCGACCTGCTTTCGGGCGGCGAGAAGGGCCTCGCGGCCATCGCGCTGCTGTTTGCCATCCTCAAGACCACGCCCGCGCCCTTCTGCGTGTTCGACGAGGTGGAGGCCGCCCTGGACGACATCAATGTCACCCGCTACGCCCGCTATGTGCGCCGCATGACGCGCAGCACCCAGTTCATCCTGATCAGCCACCGCCGCGGCACCATGGAGGAGGCCGACGTCCTATACGGCGTGACGATGCAGGAGGAGGGCGTATCAAAGCTGCTGGAGATGAAGACGAAGGAGATGGCGGGGCGGCTGGGCATTTAGCATAAGAATGCCCGGCAGGATTTCTCCCGCCGGGGCGTGGCTTTGCTGTCCCGTCTCGCTTTAATCAAGCAGTGCCATCAAACGATTTCTTTCAAAATTCAGTTGTGGCAACCTTGAGGCGGCTTGATTCCTTTCTGCCCTGAGTTGGCGCTCACGTGAATCAATGGATTCTGCCATTTGTTCCCTATAGGGTCCGCCGAGCTCTGATCTTTCCTGGTCATTCTGATAAAGACTTTCAGAAATATATTCCAGATATTGCTTGACGTCATCAATTTCTTTATCGTACTCCGCAATTTGGTTTTTGATTTTTTGTTGGCTAGCAGAAACCTCCTTCGGCTTCGCCGGTTGCACCGGCGCGGGCGGCGGCACTGGTTTCGCTGGTTCCTTTGGTTGTACTGGCTTCACCGGCGCGGGCGGCGGCTTTGGCTTCTCCTGTTTCACCGGTGGCGATTGCTTTGGAGATGAAGCAGGTAGATATTGCGGCGGGAAAGACTGCACGGGTTGTTGCTGTTGCAGCGGGGGTGTAGGCGGCGAGAAAACTGGCGGCGGCCTCCAGCCAGGCGATGGGGGTGGCATACCCTGCGGTTGCACAGGCGGTTGCGGCGGCGAGAAAATCCAACCAGGCGATGGCGGTGACATACCCTGCGGCTGCACAGGCGGTTGAGGGTAGTAGTAACCCTGCTGCTGTGGGAAGGGATATGCCGGGGCCTGCTGGACAAGCGCGCCGCAGTTCCAGCATCGGTTCAGTGGACAGTTGCATCGCGGACAGTTCATTGGGAAACGCTCCTTTACGACTTAATGACATCCATCTATTAAAGATTTGTTAAAAATATTAAACCAGATTGCCCAAGCAGTGTCAAGGGATTTCGACAGGATAGAGATATAAGACTGGTGGCGCTCAAGTGTTTTTCCCTGAATGTGTATATGTTAAGAGAAACGAATATCCAATTGCTGTAAACTATAATTCAAATTTTTTGAGAGCAAATACAAGGCTCCCGGCGGGCTGTCTTTCAAAGGAATGCGCTTGCGGGGGATGGGCTGGTAGCTGGGGTTACTCTTTTTCATAGCAATATCACCAACGATACCACATGCAGTGGTGCTTGTCGCAATGTGCCGCTAAATCGTGCAAAATCGGCCGAAAAAATAGCTTGACAAATCAAGCTAAATACGCTATACTATTCAAGATGTGAGGACGCGATTGACTCAGGTCAAGAAAGGTTTTTGAGCAAAAGTCAAGAGGGCCGAACATTTGGATTAGAAGTCCAATCGGGCAAACCCTTGATACGCTTGAACTACAGTTGATTTCAAGCTCATAAAAAATCCGGGTGTGGCGCAGTTGGTAGCGCGCTTGACTGGGGGTCAAGAGGCCGTGAGTTCAAGTCTCGCCACTCGGACCAAATGAAACCCTTGTGTATCAAGGGTTTCATCAATTTTACAGGGGTTGTGTTGGGGACTAATTTATCGCGTTGGGACTGTTCTTGGGACTGTTTTGGCGCGGTTTTAGTTATTTCCAGCCTGGTTCAGCAGGGTTCGGCTAGGTTCGCCTAGCCGTTGTAGAGCACGGTTATTTTCTTGCGCTCAGAGAGCCATCAAGCCTCGCGTGGGTTTCCACGTGAGGCTTTTTTTCTTTCTCTCGCCGTCATAGGCTGTGAACGATAGAAGCCGGGGAAGTTGCTCAGTGTGTGCCATCCGTATCACGGGCTTTCCAAATCTGATAGTCCCGCCCTACCAATTCTGATAGTTTTTCCTGTAGTTGCCGTACTTCGTATTTTTTATGTTCGGCATAATGCTCCATGATTTCTCCGAATAGTTCCTTTGCCTTGTATCCGTACAACTCCATATCATCTATGCCGATAAAAATTTCATAGTTCGGCGGGTCCCCAGTTTCCGGGTCTGGTGTGCGTTCTATTGAATCTGGGTTTGCTATTAAGTAGTTCAGATTCTCAACAACCCCATTTAAGCGGTGCCGATAGTCCATCACATGCTCTGCCAGTTGCTCGATATGCGAGGAGCATATCAGCATGTTGATGAACCCCAAAACCGTTTCGTAGTGGGTTCGCGCTCTTGCCATTCTGGGAGGATTGCGTTCTCTTTTGCTTTCCCAAATTTTCAGGTGGTCAATCGCCTTGTTTGAAAGCCCGGTCTGCAAGTGGAAATTCGCATTCTCAGCCGCAATGCCTCTTAAAACTTCATCACAAGTTACACCAAAGAAATCCGCTAATTTAATCACTTGCTCCCCTTTTAATTGCCTGCTTTCGCTTTCCCATTGATTAACCGTCTCACGCTTTACCTCGATAGCATCCGCAACTTGCTGTTGTGTCAGTTTACGAGCATCGCGTAAATCCCGGAGATGCTTCCCCCATGTCAATGCTGCCACCATCCTATGTGCGCCTCCATTCTGTTACATTGTTGTTTGTTGGTAACGAATTTAACCAGTTCTGTTCCTTGCGCTTGACATCAATGCTCGGTTGTGCTATGATTTCCTCACGCCGGAATATGTTACTATTGTACCATGAAGTAACATAATTGTCAAGAACTATTTTTGTCAAGGAGGAGGGTTTTTCATGGCGAACGCAGACATTCTCGCCTATGCCCGGTCGGAGCTCGTACCCTTGCATTGCAAACATGCTGGCAATGAAATTTAGCGAGTTTCGAGACGAGTTGAGCATGGAACCGCCTAAAGAGAGGAAGGAGGAGATATTTGCAATCATTCAAGTCTAGGCGGTCTGATTAGCTTAAACAAACCCCTGCGCGAACTTAACCAAGTCATTGAATCAAGAAAGAAGGTTTTTTATGTCAGAGCATTATCGGCACCTGCTGGAAAAGCACTATGTTCAAATATTCGTCTACATGTCAGAGGGGCTGTCAAATTCTGCGATAGCCGAATTGAGCGGTATACCCGAGACAATGGTTCTCAGGCTTCAGAGGGAACGATTGTCACAAAAAAGACTACAAGACCTCTGGTTGGCCTTTTGTAAGAACGCAAGGAGCTTTCTCTTGGCGATAGGACAGGATCAAATGCCATGGGATGAGGAGGAGGACGCGACATGACGAACGAAACACCAAGGCGCGTCAAGTCCGGCGTTGCCTCCGTTGTGGCAGCGCAAGCGCAAGCGGAAGGCTATCAAGTCACCCTCTATGCCGTTCGGCAATTCGTCAAGCAAAACAAGCTGAATGTGACATATTGCGGCAGAAAGGCACTCATAAATTACGCCTCTCTGCTAGACCTTTTAGACGGGAAGGAGTGATTTCAATGAGCCGAAACAGATCACCCTCCGCTCGGGCTGATACAGCTTCTCAGCCAGACAACAACAACACCAAACAAAGGAGGTTACTATCCTAATGTACACTAATCCATCCCCTCTACCCAACCGTCAGACCGAGGCCACCCAAGAGACAATGACAAATCCAAAGGCGGATTTTTCAATGTATTTACCAAGACTCACTGCCGATGAAATATACGACTGTCTGAATTTACAATATTATGTGGAGAATGGTTTGGACATCGCGGAAGCTGCAAAGCTTTATGGACGAACGGAGGCTTATGCTCAGTCAATCTTACGGAAAGCGGCTGAGTGTGAAATGCTCTGTGACGAGAACGGGAAGGGGTGATTCCACTGAGCCTGAATAAATCCCCCCCTCCCTGGTTGTTACGGCTTCCCATTTGGTGTCTGTATCGACTGGAACAGCGCGAAGGTGAAATCAAACCCTCCAAAGTACCCTACCAGCCCAACGGTGAACGCGCCCGCCCGAATTGCCCGGATACGCTCACATCTTATGATGCTGTGATGGATGCGTTTCAGCAAGGCGGCTATGACGGCATTGGGTTCCGAATACCTGACGGCGTTGCAGTGATTGATGTGGATGATATGGGAGATGCGCTTTCAGATTTAGCGAAAGAATTGATACAGCACTTCGACAGCTACGCAGAGCTTAGTCCAGGCGGCAACGGCATTCACATCATACTCCCTGCCTCCGGCTTTGTCATGGACAAGGAACGCTATTACACGAACAATCGAGCAATGAAGCTCGAAGCATACGTTGGGGCACAGACGAATAGGTTTATGACATTCACAAGCAAGCAGATAAGCCAATCGGATTATTCCGACCAAGACAAAACCACTGCCCTTGTCGAGTTCATGGAAAAGTATATGCGCCGCCCCGACAGGCCCGCACCCCGGCAAGGTGCGCCGCCCGCAGAAGGTGTAACGCTGACGGAGGATGAAATCATAGCCAAGATTTCATCCTC
Organism: Oscillospiraceae bacterium; assembly: GCA_009777055.1. Classification (GTDB taxonomy): domain Bacteria; phylum Bacillota; class Clostridia; order Oscillospirales; family Acutalibacteraceae; genus WRMQ01. The sequence continues at coordinate 8,788 of WRMQ01000020.1, read as the reverse complement.
CAAGCAAGGCGAAGCGTTTATGCGGCTCATGCAAGGCGATATAAGCGGCTATCCCTCTCACAGCGAGGCAGACCTGGCCCTGAGCAATATTCTTGCTTTCTGGTGCGGGCGCGACATGAAGCGAATGGATAGCATTTTTCGCCGGAGTAAGTTAGTCCGTCCGAAATGGGATAAGGTTCATGACGGCAAACGCTCGTACGGCGAAATGACCTTGCAAAGGGCTATTAACGATTGCGAGATTTGCTATACCACTCAATTTATAGGAGGAGCGAATGCAATGATCGAGGGCAAAGAGACTTTTGTCCTATACCTATCTTTTTTTGCGGCGATTCAGCAGCTGAGCAATGAGGATGCAGGGGCTTTGTTCAAGGCTATATTCGCCTATGTTAAGAATGGCGAATCCTCCGAGTTGTCACAGGCGGCTAACATGGCCTTCTTTTTTATCAAGGACGCGATTGACCGCAACGCTGAAAAGTATGCCCATGCATGTCAACTAAAAGCCGAAGCCGGGCGGCGCGGCGGGGTTGCTTATGGCAAAGCACGTGCTTCAAAATCGAAGCAAACAAAGCAAGAGGAACATGATAGTGATAGTGGGAATGAACTTGAACCTGTCAATGAAAACGATAATGACAATGATGATGAAAGCGAGAGTGATAACATTTCCACAGTGTTACCCGAGGAAAAAGCTCATGCGTTTGTTCCTCCCACATTGGATGCCGTGAAACTCTACGCCTTAACGATTCAAAGCATTGTTGACCCCTCGAAATTCTACAACTACTATAGCTCAAATGGATGGACGGCGAAGGGCGGAAGCGCAATTCAAGATTGGAAAGCTGCCTTTCGCGGCTGGGAGAAAAACGAATGGCCGAAAAGCACAGCCCCCCCGCCACCCGACCCGCCGCCGCAGCCCGACCCGATAGACCCAGAAGGCCTACAATTATTTGATTGGTGAAAGGAGTTTAACTTTATGAATAATCAAGCAAACCAATCCTTCGAGGCAGGGCACAGAGAAAAAATTCTGAGAGGATTTCCGCTGCTCCTTAAAGATGTGCAAATGAGCATTGGCATAGGCCCGCGCTACCAAGCGTACACCTTTGAAAATTGCGTTGTCACTGACGCAAATCGCGCAGCAGGAAAAGCCTCTTTCCAATTAGCAAAAGCTATTCTCAATAATAGCGAATCACCGGGCCTCTATCTTTGCGGGGGGAGTGGGACTGGAAAGACCTTTTTCGCAGTCTCTGTCGCTAACTATCTGATTATGCACACAGGTTATAAGGAACCTTTGGTTAAATCTTATGCAGATGGTTATCGGCATTCATCTCCTGCCCAAATCTCGCCAGTCCGCTTTTTTAGCACGGCGGACCTCCTCCAACGCATACGAGCAAGCTTCAATTTCAATTATGATGATTGCGACGTTGAAAACATTCCAGAAAATTTGATTGAGGTCTGCAAGAAAACCCCTCTATTGATACTGGACGATTTCGGCGCGGAGAAACCGTCAGAGTGGGTTCTGGAACAGTTGTTTGCTATCATCGAGCATCGTTATGTTCATCGCTTGCCGTTGATTATCACAAGCAATCTGCTTCCCAAGGAAACTAAGCAAAAGTATGGTGAACGTATTGCCGACCGAATCCGTGCAAGCTGCCGTGTTGTGCCGCTGACGGGAGACAGTTTGCGTGAAACAGCGCAGTAGGCTAAGCGGGCAGGAGTTAAACGCTCCTGCCCTTTGCTATTTCATCCAAGACCGAAGCCCCCCAACAGCGTAATACATACGAACCCCACACTTAGTATTGCCAGATCCCACTTGTGAGACAGAGACAAAACCAGACGAGAGGAGCGAGTAATGACCCCCCAAGACAAAGCCCGCAGCTGGTTTACCACGCTGAACAATCCCGCTGATTGCTTCCCCGGCATAAGCGAACCCGCAGACATAGCGGAGCAAGCCCTCGCCCTCTGGTGCGATGGACACCCCACACGAACGGGCGCGGTCGCTTACTGCGAATCAGCGAAGGGGATGAAGCACCTTCATATGGTGCTTGAAGATTCCAGCATGGCCCGCTTTGCCGCGCTGAAAAAAGCCTATCCCACCGCCCACATTGAACCCACCATAGGCAGCAAGGCCCAGGCCGAGGACTATATCCAGAAAAACGGCAAGTTTGCCGAGAAGGGGGAGACGGTGCTTCACATCGCCCGGCGCGGCGAGATTCAAGGGCGGCAAGGGCAACGGACGGACTTAGAAGCCATCCCCATGTACATTGAACAAGGGTTGACCCCGGAGCAGATTATGGACATCTCCTTCAAATTTTGCCGCTACGAGCGAGAAATCCGCAGCGCGTACTATCGCAAACGCTACAAGGAAACCCCGCCGTACCGCGAAGTGTTTGTGCGCTGGCACTATGGGGAGCCGGGTGCGGGGAAGACCCAGACCTATGTAAAGCTGTGCGAACGGCACCAGCGGGAGAATATCTACTTTGTCAATAATTACAAGAACGGCTTTGATAAATATAACGGTCAGCCCATCCTGTTCCTTGACGATTTGAAGGGCGAAAGCCAAATGACTTTCGGCAATCTGCTGTCTATCTTGGATGGGTATACCGGGCAAGTAGCCTGTCGCTATGTGAACGTGATTGCGCTGTGGACTACCGTTGAGATAACCTCCGTGTTCCCTCCCGATGAAATCTATGACGCTTTCCTGATCGGGCACCGTGAGCGGGATTCCTTCGAGCAGCTAAAGCGCAGGATCAATGTGCTGATTCATCACTACAAAGATAAAGATGGAAAGCTGTGCGAACGTGAAATCCAAATGGCTGATTATTAAGAGCAGGAGCGAAACATGAGCATTGTCAAAGAGATAAGCGCGTTTGAATTGAGGGACACGCTGTGGAGCGGTGCGCTGGATACGCTGGAGACTATCGTTGAAAATGATAAGCTGCAAGAGCTAATGGGCTTGCTGGAGGAACTGTACCCGGAGCCAGTGGACATCACCACGATCAATGACTTGCTGTGGTTTGACGATGATTTTATCTTTGAGCAATTGAGCATTCAGCAGGACGATGATTGAGCATCCAAGCGCGTTAGGTCGCGTTGATGAATAAATACACACCAGAAAGAGAGGCCAGCAAATGAAAGTAACCATCGAGGGCAACTATCTCAGCACGGCACAAGGCACGTCAAAGGCGGGGAACGATTACCTGTTCACAAGGGTGCTCACGCCGGACGATGATGTCCTGCGCATCTTCGACTACGACCCCGGCCCCAGCGTCAAGCGCTATGATCCGGTGTCCGTGAAGGTGGATATGCGCGAGGGCGAGAAGGGATTGTTCGTCTCCCTTGCGAAGGACTAAGACGGACGAGACCCCCCGCCGCTCCATTAACGGGCGGCGGGGGTGGCTTTGGTGTGTGTTTTTGTGCTGAGAGTTGCGAATTGAGAATTGCGAATTGAGCATTGCCTTGCTTGGCGGGTTATTAGAGGTGGCAGTTACACTAGCTTTTCCATATGGATTTGTGGATAGTTCCATGTTTTTGCGATTCCCAAACTAGTGCCTTGAAGAGTGATGTAGTCTCCTTCCAATACGCGACCAGGGAAGTTAGCAGGGATGTATGAGCAGTATATTTGCTGATTGGAATTCCCATTGACATCCAGTATAAAAGCACCGCCGTTCATTGAAAGATAAGAAACCTTCCCGGTGGCTCGAAGGGTCTTTCCAAAATAATCAGATGGATACCGTGCCAACTGCTCCCACGACACATCGCGGCCAATAACAAGCACCTCTTTTTTTGTCGTGGTGGTGGCTTTGGTTGTGGTCGTTGCCTTGGTGGTGGTTGTGACCTTTGTTGTTGTGGTGGTAGTGGTTGTAGTTTTTGTCCTGGCTGTGGTCGTAGCGGGGGTGGCGTTTGCCGCTATGATGGGGGCAGTAGTGGTAGGTATGGCGGTTGTAGTCCGTGCGGCGGCTTCGGCCTCTGCTTTTGCCCTTTCAGCCTCAGCTTGGGCCTTATCAGCCTCAGCCCTTGCCCGGTCTGCCTCTGCTTGCGCAAATGCCAATGCTTGGGATTCAGATTCCTTGACTGCGGCTTCCGATTGCGACGCCGCTATGGAGGATTCCCTCTCTGATTGAACTACTGCCCTTGATACATCACGGGCGGCTTTTTCTTCCGGGGTCATTTTGCTTTCATCATAAGCAGCCCACGCTATCAAGGCAATAAACAATGCAAGCGGTACAGCAATGATAATCAGCAGTACCTTTTTCCATTTCTTCATCTTCTTGCGGGGTGCTTTTTGTTCGCTTGTCTCGTTCATCCTTGTTGCCTCCCTCTACATAATCGGCTTACCATCATCGAAGCCTTCCCACATAGCCGATACAGGCTCATAAATGGTGCCTGTCAGGTCTGATGTAACCCACTCATAGACTTGCTGCTTCTCTCGCAAGGTCCCATCTTCTGGAATCCCGTGTCCATCGTCCGGGTTGTATTTTCCGGTAATCACAAGAATTGCCCAATCGCCATAATCTCTGCCATGAAGCCCGATATCGTCCGTAAACCAAGGCTCACTGCCACCATAAATATAGCCGGATATGGCCTCGCAGAACCCACCGAAGAAAGAATCCTCATCTTCCACAATCACTTCATAATCGGCCATACTGAAATGCACTTCCAAGGGATTATCCAACATCATAAGCCAATTGGCTCCGTCAGAGTGCCGACCACCTACTGGACCATTCTTTGACAGGTTGCCCCAAGAGCTTTCAGCATTAACATCGCCAGCGGCCTGTGTCGCTGGGGTGGTGGGAGTATCGGGGTTACTAATTAGATGAAGCGCGGATGCCGTCACCATTTCGTATACCTTTGCATCAAACTCCTCCTTCGACACTGACCCCATAGCAAAGACAAGAGCGTAGAGAGTATAGCCATGCACACTATCCCATTCGGGGCCAGGAGCGGAGCCTCCCACAATCATCAATGCTCCTGCATAAAGCTTATCCATCCATAGCGTTCCACTCTGGTTTTCGTAAACAGGAAGGTTATGTTCATCGAAAGAGGTAAAAGTGTATACATCTGCGAAATAACTAGGCAGGGATGGTTCTGCTGCTGTCCATTCGGGGTAGATGGTAGTAGCTCTCAGAATCATCCCAATCAATGCACTTGCCGGACCACTGTAAGGATATAAGTATATCGTTTCTTGTCCGGGGGTGTACAGGTGAGAAACGAACGGAAAGCCTTCAATGTCCCACACGGTTGCGTCAGCCGTCGAAAGCTCTTTATTCTCATGCAAAACAGTTGTAGTGCCACTGACAGTATCAATAGCTTCTATGGTCTGGCCCATGGATTGTTCGGCACCAACGGCAGGCTTGGTGGGCTTGTCGGGGTTGTCGTTGTTGCCGCCGCTTGCAAGCGCGATAATTACAATGAAAAGAAACACGAAGACCCCGGCAATGATGAACAGCACTTTCTTTTTTTTCTTGTGGGGCCGCTGTGGGGCTTGTTCAGGGGTGACGGGTGATGTAGTGGATTCCTGCGGGAATTGCGCTTGTGGGGCCGCTGTGGCGTCCTGTGGGGCCTGTTCTGGGGTGGGTTGTGGGTTGGTAGCGGCTGGTTCTTCGGTGGGGGTTTGATGCACTGTTTTCCCGCACTTCGGGCAAAACCGGGTGTCCTCGGCAAGCTGCTGTCCGCAGCTGGGGCAAAAGTTCATGCGACTATTCCTCCTAATTCACCAAGTTTTTTTATTGTACCCATCCATTATACAGAAACGGTATGTGTCTGTCAATAGCGAATTGGAAACTAATCGGGTATTTACTGGAAGCATCTCCCGCTATCCTTTATAATGAGAAAAAGCGGGAGGTGAGGATATGGAAGAACGGAAGAATTGTCTAGCTCAAAGGCTGCGCGAACTGCGCAACGACCAAGGGATAAGTCAATATAAACTAGCGGACGCGCTGGGCCTGTCGCGCGGGCTACTCAGCAACTACGAGCAGGGAACGAGGGAGCCGGACTACAATACGCTTCTCCTGCTTGCCAATTACTACGATGTATCGCTCGACTATCTGCTTGGCGCAAGCAATGTCCGCAAGCGGTTCATGGACAAACAGACCCAAGCAAGGGATAATCAATTGGTTTCCGACATCTTCACCTTGTCCGACTACAGCTACACGCAGTTGCAATCCTACATTGACTTGCTAAAGCTACACGATCAATACAAGGGTGGGCAGGCTGGATAAGCCCGCCCGCTCCGCTTTTTTAGAGACGACTGGGGCGGTTCAGTCGTATTATTATGCATAGGAACCAATGAGTGGATGGAGGTTTGGAGACTATGCATGTTAAGATTTGTTCGAGAGAAGAACTTGAATCGCTTATGCGGCGGGGACTTCACGAAAGTACGGCTGTAATTAGCTTCTATGAGATGGGCGCGACACCAGCGAACATACCGGGCGTACACAACGAGGTTTTCAAAGTTGAGTTGGACACATCTGACCTTTCCCATGAGACTTATTTCCCTGAAGCGGAGATATTGGCGCATTTTGTTTTCATCGCCAGAAACGCTGGCTTGAAAATTATCTGCCAATGCGAAACCGGGCAAACCTTAAGCGCCGGGTGCGCGGCGGCAATCCGTCAGTATTTCAATGCGGATGGCATAGCGGTGTTCACGGACCACCATTATTCTCCTGATCTTCTGATGTATCATCGGGTATACAGCGCACTTACTCTGGAAAGCGTTGCGCATGAGGAAATCCCTTTCATATAAGCTTTTAGCATTGCCACAAAGCCATAAATAACACGCCCGCTCCATGGTGAGAAACTTCACCGCAGGAGCGGGTAATTTCTTTACACGCACATAGTATTGCCATCAACTTGTGAGACTGAGACAAATTCAAGGTTCGTGCGTAATAGTAGTATAATCGAATCTTGAAGGCAGGAGGTCACAGCGCATGGCAACGATTATCAAGAGGGGTAATTCCTATCAATTCAAAGCCTACGGCATGGACATCTACGGTCAGCCGTGCCGGAAAACTATGACATGGACACCGCCGCCCGATATGACACCCCGGCAAGCTGAGAAAGCCGCCGAACGCGCCGCCGCTGAATTTGAGAATCAATGCAAGGCCGGGAAGGTCGTTGACGGCAATATAACACTGGCGCAATACTTCCGTGATGAATGGCTTGTAAATCGCGCCCCTGCCGCCGAAAAGTCTCGTAAGTGGTACGTGGATATGTTCAGGCGCATAGAATCTCACCCCATTGCAAAAACCACACTCAAAGCCATTACCCCTCCCTTGGTCAATCGCTTCTATAAGTATCTGCGTGAGCAATGCACGAATGAAGCCACAGGCAATAGCAAAGCAAAGGGCAAGCCGCTCAGCCCATCAACTGTCAATTCATATCACAAGGTTCTTCGCTCCATCCTCACCGGGGCGGTCAAGGATGGAATGATTGAAACCAACCCATGCTTCAAGGTGGATACCCCCGGTAGCAAGATGAATACACCCGAAGTCCCGAAGCGCGAAGCCGCCACAATGCAAATCGACGAGGTGAACCGCCTGATAGCGGCCCTTGCCAAAGAGCCGTTGGTGTGGCGCACACTCTTTATGATGTACATATTCACCGGGGCGCGGCGGTCGGAGTTGCTGGGGCTACTGTGGGACAAATACAACTCGGACACCGGGGAAATAACAATTGACCACCAGCTTTCCTATGTTGAGGGGCAACCGCTGGCCTATACATCTACGAAAACAGGCATAGTACGTAAAGTGGGCATACCCCCTGCCGTCATTGCACTGCTTGGCGCGTGGTATCATGAGCAAGAGAAATGGCGGGAGGCTGTCGGCCCCGATTGGGCCACAGGCTACAAGCGTAAATATCCCACCGTGCGCTACGCCCCCGAATCCCCCCTATGGATGTTTACGGATGAATATGGAAACCCAATCCACCCTTGCAGTGTGCTACGCCGCTTCCGCACTATCCTCATAAGGGCCGGGTTCCCGCAAGAGCAAGTGAAGTCAATGAATGTGCATATGCTACGCCACACGTGCGCTTCCATAATGATTTCAAGGAACATCAACCTTGCCACTGTCGCAAATCAGCTTGGACACAGCAACACCATCATTACCCAAGAAGTGTACACCCACCACATCAAGCAAGCCAGTGAAGGAGTGGCCCAAATGCTCGAAGATACTTTCGCTATCCCGGCGATGATAGAATAAGGCGAAAAATAAAGTCCTTATTCGGCCTGTAAACGGCTCGAATAGGGGCTTGATTTTATTGTGGGGATGTGGTATACTACTTTTGCAATGCGGACGGCACACGCTCATATTGAGCTTCTAGGGACGCTCACCGCAAGCGAGGGAAAGCGTGGGACTGTTGGGACTGTTCTTGGGACTGTAATTTACCAGAACAGAGCGAATCAAACTGAATATAGCCAGAAATACTATCAACGAAACCTTGATTTACAAGGGTTAGCGGAGTTCTACAGAATCGCACGACACATCCACGCGATTGCTGGGGGTCAAGAGGCCGTGAGTTCAAGTCTCGCCACTCGGACCATAATCCAAGGTTGATTTGGATACAACAATCAACCAGCCGAAAGCCTTTGATATCAAAGGCTCAGCCTGTCAAAGAACCCCGCCGCGAGGCAGAAAAAGCTGGCGTAAGGCGGGGTTTTATGGTATAATCATGTAGGGTGATGAGATGCTGGAACCGAAAGAAAACAGGCGCGGCGAAGTCAGGATCGTATGCCTGGAAGACCTGGTGCCAAAGGATCATCTGCTGCGAAAAATCGAGAAAGCAGTGGATTTCGATG
>WRMQ01000019.1 GCA_009777055.1 Oscillospiraceae bacterium | reverse complement strand
TATTTTACGTCCGCCGCCGAGGCGGAAAACACGAACAGCGGCAGCAGAACCTGGGCCGGCAGCCCGCCGAGTCCGGCTCCCAGGGAGCGGAAGACCGAAAGCTGGGAGCGCTCATGGCCGTCGTCGGTGATCACCGAGGCCATGCTGCCGTAAGGGATATTGACGCCGGTATAGAGCATGCCGTACATGATGTAGGTGACATAGGCGAAAACGAGGCGCTGCGCCGCGCCCAATGCCGGAATATAGGTGAACATCAGCACGCCGCTGACGGCCAGGGGAAGGGAGACGCTGCGCAGATAAGGCCTGAATTTCCCGTGCCTGCCCGCCTGCCGCCGGTCGATCACCGCGCCCCAGATCGGGTCGTTGACGGCGTCCCAGACGCGGGCGAACAAAAACAGCGCCATAATGCTCCCCATGGAAAGCCGCAGCACATCCGTATAGAACATCTGCAAAAAAGACCCGACCGTGCCAAAGAAAAACAGGCCTCCCATATCCCCCAGGGCGTAGCCAATCTTATCCCGCATGGTGATGCCGCTTGTGATATTCATGCTCATGCCTCCCGTAATTTCATAAAGCCGGGCAAAAAGCCACTCTCTTTCCGGCAAAACACCGGCGGCTGCCCCAGGGGCGCGGGAACAATATGCCTGCCCCCGGAATAGGCCTCCCCTGTCCACAGATGCAGCCATTCGTCTTTGGGGAGATACCCCTCGCGCGAGGCAGCCGCTTCCGTCAACACCGGCGCGACTAAAATATCCCTGCCCAGCAGATATTCGTATTGCTCCGCCCAGGCCTCTTTTTCATTATAATAGAAAAACAGCGGGCGGACCACCGGGATGCCCCGGGTATGGTTGAGCTCGTCGGCAGCCATCAGATAGGGCTTTAGATTCGCGTGGATACGGCTGAGCTTCGCGTAGGCTTCGATGACCCCGGGATGGTCGAACTGGGCGTTGCTCTCGGGGCGGATGCCCTCGTGGGAGCGGAAGACGGGGCTGAAGGCGTTCATTTCCGCCCAGCGGACCATGAGCTCCGGCGAGCGCTTCACATGCAGAAAAACAGAAAAGCCGCCCGTATCGCTGTGAGACAGCCCAAACCCGCAGCAGCTCAGGGAGAGCATCGCCGGTATCACGCTGGGCATGCCCCCGTCAAAGCTCCAGTCGCAGTACTGGTCCCCGTTCCACATCAGCGTGGACTGCGCGCCCGTCCCTGTGTATCCGGCGCGGGTGAAAAAGAATATCTCGCCCAGCTTGCCCCGCTCCTGGATGGCCTCGCGGTTGATGCCCGCCCAGATGGCTGGCCAGAGGTTGTGCAGCGCGGCGGGGTCCTCCCCGCTGTGGAGCACGCAGTCCGTGGGCAGGTATTCGCCAAAGTCGGCCATCCAGCCGGAAAGGCCGAAGTCGATCATGTTTTCCTGAATCACGCCTTTGATCCAGGCATAGGCCTCCGGATTGGTGAAGTCCACCATCGCGCTGGAAAAGGTCGTGCTTCTGGTAAGATAGTCCCTGCCGTTTTTGTCTTTCACGCAATAGCCTCTGGGTGAGGCGTAGGCGTAAAGCTCCTTTTCGATAGCCAGAAATGGATTGATATAGCCCAGAAAACGCAGGCCGCGCGCTTTCATCTCGTGTATTTTTTTATCAAGCTCCGGATATAGCCCGCTGTCCCAGTGCCAGTTCCACATGAGCTGCTTGCCCACCGGGGTGATGCGCCGGCCCTGCCAGTCCTGGCTCCAGACCCCCGCGACGCGCATGCCGTGCTTTTCCACCAGGGCAAGCTTGTCCTCCACCGCCCGCGTGCCGCCCTGGATCCCCAATATCGCGCCATCGTAGGCCCATTCCGGCAAACGGGGCTGGCGGCCCAGCAGCTGCGTCAGGTTTTCCATCAGGGCCTCGAAATCTTTCCCGAAGCCAATGGTGAAATCGGCAAGCTCATGGATATAAAAGATGCTTTCCTCTTCCGAACGGAAATCGAATTCCATATGCGCGCCGCCGTGTACGTGCAGGAAGTATAATTCGCTGGAGAGAATCGTCGGCTGCACATAATAGCTCTGCTGCCGGTGATAGGGCTCGACGAAATCCGGCTTGGAGCGAAGCAGGTTTTCCCGCAGCGTCTTCTTCGCGATGGAGGGCAGGCTCTGGTGCTCCCGCACCCAAATACGCGCCAGCTCGCCCTTGAGATCCAGCTTCGTAAACTGCTCGCCGCCGCCGTAGATATGCTCGCCTCTTTTGCCGGGCAGGGAAAACCAGAGCCGGTTGAAGCGTTTCGCATCCTCCGCCGCCGGCTCAAAATGAAAGGTGATTCTGTTTTCCCCGCATGTGACCCGCAAGGAGAAAAACGCCCGCCCCGCCGTATCCTTCAGCAGGCCATCCTCCGCAAGATACAGCGGGATTTTTTCGATAAGCTTGTCACGGAAGCGGAAGCTGCCCCGCTTCATTTTGCAGGAGGCCGTGCCGCTGCCGACAAGGCAGAATGGCCGGTCCGGATCGCGGCGCAGCTTTGGGCTGCCGTTCCATTGAATTTCGCTGCCTGTCCAGGCTGTCATATGTTCAGTCCCCCTGCCTTCCAATTTTGTTCGCGCTCATTGTAACATAGTTCTTTATGAAATGCAAGGGTAATATCCTGCCGTGGGGATGTGCGGGGTTCCATAAGCTGCTTAACTAGACATATCGGTTATCATTTGTTCTAATTCATCTATATCTAAATCTGAATTGTCCTCAATTAATTTTTCGTGCAATGACGATAAGAGTCCATCAATCATTTGCCATTCTTTTTCAGTTTCAATTACTCCTAAATCTTCGCTCATTCCGCTTGGATCATATGTATTGGCATATACTTTGATATTTCCATTTTCATCCAAAGTGTTATCAGTGAAAATAATGTAACTCTTTTTTGTCTCTTCTGAATCAAAAGTGAAGAGTACATCACATTCTAAATGTTTTCCCTCCGCATTTCGTATAGTAAACTTTCCAGTATCACCGCTAAACAAATTTTTGCGGTTCTCTTCTGCAAGAATGCCATCAATATAATCTTTTAATCCTAGTTGCTTAATCTTTGCTGAAAAATCCACATTAAATCTTAGCAAAAATCTTACTGCCGCATCTCTATCTATTTGCATAAGCAAATCAAACATAGCTATAATATCTTTGATATCGTCCTCGTTTTCAATGAAATCCATAACAAAACATTCACCAATCAAATCAGGTTGAATCGCGTGTACAGAACCATTAGGATAATATGGCTTATTTATTAATGCTCTAATTGTAGCTCTAATTATATCAGGCTCCATATAGACATATTTGTTCAAAATATTCAGTTCAAACAAAGGCGTGAATTGATTGCTTTGAGCCCTTTCAATTATAGTTGCAATAACATGCAAAATAGTTATCACACTTTTGATTTCTTCAACACACTCCGTAAAGCAATCACGGATTCTCTTTGTCTCACGTTTTGCAAAATCACTTAATACTTCATCTCTTCCGAGATGAAGTATGTCTTGATTGTTATTAATCCAAGAGTCTGCTACAAGTAATAAATATAAAGGGGATTGAAAATTCTTGTTACGATTTATGTCTGAAGCGTGTTTTATTAATATGCGTATCAATGATTCATTTAGCGTTTTGCCGTTACGTGCTGCATAATCCTTTATTAATTCCACCGATGCGACATAGCCAATAGAAGTTAGATTGAGAAATTGTTCCTCATGCCTAAGACTCTTTAACAAATGGGCATTCGGAAATCCATCACTAAAAAATCGAATCCAGCTAGGATCCACCAACTGTTGAGAGTGTGGCTTCCTGTACTGTTGCTCTCTTTCAATCATCAAGACTCTTATCTTTGTGTTTTGACTTCCTATTTTCTGTGCGATATATGTTATCATTTCCGCAATTTGCTTTTCATATGCATGCACATAATCAATGATTATTAAAATGCTGCTATCAGATTCTCCAAAACCAGTGTTTAGTGTTGATTCAAACCAACGATAGAAAGTTGTCCAATGAAAGCTTTTTGCAATCCACTTATCATTAATTTCAGCAAGTTTATTTTCTCGCAATGCTTTCCCAAATTCATATGCAAGCCTGCTTTTTCCTGCTCCACCAGCGCCTGCAATAACCCACCATAAAAGCCGTTCAGCGCGGTTACAAAAAGAAATCAATCTCTCGATCTCTTTGCTGCGGCCACAAAAATCAACTATTTTAGAATCATAACTAAATTTCGAGTTAGAAAAAGTCTGTCTTTCATCATCTAGCTTGTTGATGTATTCGCAAAACGTTTCTCCAATGCTTTGTCCAGCAGAAACCACGCCTATATTTTCTGCGTAGACGTAAGCATTTTTGTCTCCCATGACATTTCCCCCTACATTTTGAATGTGTCAATGCTATGTGCCGTGACAGTCGCAATTTTTTCAGCCTGCTGTACCAACGTTGCGTTAAAATTGTTGATTTGTTCTGCCTGCTGTTGCACAAGAGCTTCAAGCGGAGCAATCTTTTTTTGTGCTGCTTTCTTTCCTGCCACTTTGCCCCCAAGCCAGCCCAACACGGCAAACAAGGCACTTGCAGTGGCACCCACTAGAGAACCGACTACACTTGCGCCGCCGGGATTGTTATTTAGCCAGTCAATTACAGACATAAAAATTATGCTCCTTCCTGCACTACCTTGTTTTGTATCATTTTACCATATTGCGCCAAGAAAAGCAATCCTAATTTTTACAAAATTTTTCAAAGTGAAGCGCCCGCTATTTGTTAAATCTTTGAATGTCACTAGGTATCGTCTAACCAAATTCAGCAACAAACAACCAACAAATAAGGGCCACGCTCTCACGCAGCCCTTATTATAGCCATTTCTATGCTTCTACATCCAAATCCACCCAAAGCAGAACCATCGCAGGATGAATTTGAGCCAGGAAGGCAGGGAGGACCACCAGAAAACGTCCTCAGGCACTTCGGAATCTGCAGGATTCTCGGGGTCTTCATGGTCTTCCCCGGGGTCTTCGGGATCCGTATTGCCGGTTTCAAATGGCCGCAGCTGGGGATAACTCTCACCCTCTTGGATATACCAAATGGGCGTATCAAAATCAAAGCCGGCAAAGCTTGCCTGCTGGCGCATTTCGGCCTGGGTCAGAGGCGTTTCGCCGGTTTTGGGCTCATAGCCGGCGGGCACGCTGGTGTCGAGGTAGTAGAAGGCATCCGTTTGCGCATTGGCCGCGCTAATTGCGTTGTCTGCGCTGCCGCCGAAATAGCAGTTTGAAATCTCAACATGTGTATTGGAGCTATCTCCAAAAAAACCTCCGCTAGGTAAAAATGGTGTGGTCGCGTTTACTTGCGCTAAGCTATAGCAATTTTGAAAAGAAACAGGAGGAAGTACCACGGCGGCAGGTGTTCCAACGGCACCTACAATTCCGCCAGCAATACCCGAATTAACAGAGCCTGTAACAAAGCAATTCTTGATCGTAAGGGCAGCAATTGTAAATGCAACAATCCCAGCGGCCACCTCCCTCACATCAATCATACAATCTACGATCCCAAGATTTTGAATTGTAGCCCCTGAAGCGAAGCCGAACAATCCACCATAAGCGCTGTCAGTAATTGTGAGATTTTTGATAATATGACCGTTGCCATCCAAAAAACCGAAAAATTGTGTCAATGGATCACCAATGGGAACCCATTGGATTCCGTACAGATCAATGTCATTCATCAAAATATATGTTCCGTAGAGATCGTTGCGGATGTTGTCCAAGTCCTCAGCTGTATAAATCGGCGTAAAACCCTCTGGCACGTCTTCTTCGGCGAAGGATGTGAAGGGCAGGAGAAGTCCTCCCAGCAGAAAAACGGATAGAACAACAGAAATAACACGTTTCATAATATTCTCCTTTCAAAGACGAAAAAAATATGCATTCTTACATGATATACTATAGCACTTCGCAGAAAAAATGTCAATAGGATTCACGAAAATTGCCAGTTTATGGCTTGACAAATTTCGCGCGTTACTGTAAGATTGAGAAAAATTCAGAAAGGCGATGATGTCAATGAAGAGAAAAACGATCCTGAAAACGCTGTCCGCCATTCTTGCTCTGTGCCTGTTTATTGGGGCGACGCCTTCCCTCGCGGCGGATCCATCAAGGAACGCGCCGCTGGATTACTCGGCGTTTTATGGCGCCGCGCTGAAAGAAGAGACGACGAAGCGCATAGCTGACAGGCTGTCTGTTGAAGACGACTTTTCGCCGGATGGCGTTTTGGTTGTTCTCAAGCATAAAAACAGCCGTGTGAACGCAGCTGTGCGGCAGAACTGGTTTGCGGGCCTGGGCGTTGCCGAGGTCAGGGATTTGACCGCGATGGATCCCGGCAGCAAGCGCATGCAAAACACCGCTGAGCTCGCGGCCTATGAAAGAGAATATGAGTTTCATCAGATTCTGCATCTCACGCTTGAAAACAACGGCAAAGAGAATGTAATTGAGGCGATTCGCAGGCTGGAGCAGTTGGAGTTCGTGCAGCTGGCTGAGCCGGTTTATCCGATTGAGTTTTTTAGCACAACCACATATGAACCGGACGATCCCTACTATGACCAGCAATGGGCGCTGGAGAATATCAATGCCCCGGCAGCGTGGGAAGCTTACAGCCCATACGCGACTGGCGTGCAGGTTGCAATCATTGACTCCGGCATATCGGACCACGAGGATTTAATTGGTAACATTAATCGTGCTGATGGCTGGGATTTCATATTTGATAACAACTTGGATACTAGTGATCCATATTATGGCCATGGAACCGCTGTCGCAGGGATAGTGGGAGCTATAGGAAATAATGAAACAGGGGTTTGTGGTGTGGCGTGGGACGTGGAATTAGTGCCGTATCGATTCAGTGTATCAACATACTTTTATAATCTAGCGCCTCAGCTGATTGCCGCAATTCAAAGAGCAACCGCGGAGAATATTCCGATTATCAATGCAAGCTGGGGATATTTAAAATCAAGTCCAGGATATGACGAAAACGAACATGATGCTATGTTTACTGCAATCAGTCAATATACAGGGCTGATGGTGTGTGCAGCAGGGAATGAAGGCAATAACAATGATGGAAACACCTTGGTTACAGCTTATCCCGCAAGTTTTGATCTTCCGCATCTGATTTCGGTAGCGGCAATTAATTCATCAAATGAGCTTTGGGTTGATCCTCCAAGTCCCTACACGGGGTTATCAGACGCATCCAATTACGGAGCCATCACTGTTGATATTGCCGCACCAGGCGAAGCTATTCCTACCACTTATCTGAATCAACCATATGATTACAATAAAAGCGGCACATCACTTGCCACGCCGCACGTGGCCGGGGCGGCGGCCTTGATGCTGGCGCATTTTCCTGGTGCTACGCCTGTGGAGATTAAGGATGCCATAATCGCTACGGCGACACCCACGGTGAGTCTTGAAGGGAAAGTGGTGAGCGGCGGCAGGCTGGATGTGCTGGCCGCGATGAAGTATCTTGATGGATATTACACGGTTCGCTTTTCTGAAAAGGGCATAAAACCGCCTGTGACGAATCCTATGTACCTTCAATTCCCGATGGGGTATATGCCGGACCCGGTGTTTGCGCCGATGAATGGCTCCGTTGCTCTGCCAAGCGAAATCATGGTTTATAACCCGGGCAAGCGCTTCGCTGGCTGGTCGGAGGTCGAAAACGGTACTACGCCGATCCCAAATCCTTACGCGCCCACAGACAACGTTACGCTTTATCCTGTCTGGGTTGACGGCATTTTGCCGATTCAGCCGGGCATCGTCGTCGACGACAAAAACCATTTCATCTATGGATTCCCGGATCGGATAACCCCCTCCCAATTGATCGGCAATGGCACCACCACAGGCCAGTATCTCACGGTGCCGGCAAACAGCGGCCTAAAAATGATGGCTGACAGCGCGGGGGAGTATATCGGCACCGGCTACGTGATTAATCTTAGGGATTACAACACTGATACTGTAACCCCTTACACGATGGTTTTGTTCGGCGATTACAACGGCGACGGTGAGATCGACAACACAGATGTTTCCTCATGTCTAATGATGCTTAACGTGCCGCCACCATCCGTAACACCCAAAACCCTGGCCCTGAGCTTTTTGGAAACCAGCATGGACGTCGTCGTCTCCGCGCCAACGCTTGAAACCCGCAGCGCGATGCAGAGGCATATTTACGGTACGGAATATATCGACTTCGGCATGGCGGCCATCAGCCGCGGCCTGGCTGTATTCCATAACTGACAAACCAACCCACTTCACAAGCCCGGGAATCTCATCAGAGAATCCCGGGCTTGTTTGAATATCGCGGAAAAATATCTCAGGCTTTTTTTATTCTACTCTCCGCTTATACAATCTCCACCATCATGGCCTCCCGCCGCTGGAACAGCGTCATGTGGTGGAAGCCGCAGCGCAGGGCCAGGTCCATGCCCTCCTCCAGGCCGCGGCCCAGGTGCGCGGCGTAATGCGCGTCGGAGCCCACGGTGACGCGTTCGCCGCCCAGGGCCCTGTAGCGCCGCAGAAGCTGCTCGTCGTAGCCGGCGCAGCCCTGCCGCATACCGGAGCAGTTGATCTCCACGGCAAGCCTGTTTTTCACCGCCACGTCCAGTATGGCGTCGATGAGCTCCGCGTAGTCGTCCAGCCTGGCGGGGATGCCGAATTTACCCGTGAGAAAGCGCAGGGGATAGCTCAGATGCGCCAGCACGTCGCAGCGGCCCCAGAGGGCCAGCCGCAGCAGCTCCTCGAAATATTCGTTCAGCGCCGCGGAAATTTGCTCCGGCGTGAATGTATCGAAGGGAAGAAACCAAAAATCCTTTTGTCCGCGCAAATTATGAATAGAGCCCAGCACAATGTCATATGAATAACGTTGGAGAAGCGCTTCGCTCTCCGCCTCGTTGTAGGTGGGCTGGCCGAGCTCCACGCCCACGCAGACGATCAGCTTGCCCCGGAAGGCGGAGCGCGCTTTGATCCCCTCGAAGTAGGATTGCAGCGCCGTGCGGTCGAAGCTGTCCTCGCGGAAGCGGTCCATCTCCACATGGTCGGTAAAGGCCAGGGCGCGCAGTCCGTTTTCACGCGCGGTTTCGCACAGGAACGTGGTCGAGTGGTTGCCGTCGAAGGAATTATCGGTATGGGCATGCAGGTCAAGGCGGTTTTTGTACGGCATCGCGTCTTCCCTCTCTTTCAAAATCTAGTATAACACAAAATGTATTGCTTGACAATAGCCTGAAAATATTATATAATAAAATATCTTTACACGGTTAAGATATTTTTGGGTATGTACGTAGTAGAAGCCGGCAGAGCTTCTATGACATAGAGCGAGGACATTCAGCGAAAGAAAACAACTTATTTTAATTCGCCTGCGCGGATCGGTTTTCCGTGCGGGCAGGAGAAGGAGTATTATGCCACAAGACGAAAAGAACAGCCAGCCGCAAAAGCGGCGCGGCAGGCCGCCGAAGCAGCAGCAGACCCCGGGCGGCCAGAACGGCGGCCAGAAAAACGGCCAGACAAATAACCAGAACAGCGGCCCAAAAAACAGCGTGAAGATTCAGGACGCGACGGTTCCGGCGGCGGCGGCGCAAAACCGGCAATCCACGCCGGCGAAACGGAGCAAGCCCTCCAGGCAGCGCCAGACAGAGCCGCTGCGGGTGGCGTTTATGGGCGGCCTCAACGAGGTCGGCAAAAACATGACCCTCTACGAGTTCAAGGGCGAGCGCATCGCGGTGGACTGCGGCCTGGCCTTTCCGGACCAGGATATGCCCGGCGTTGACCTGGTCATCCCGGATTTCACCTATCTGGAGGAGAACTACGAAAGCATCCGGGGGGTAGTGATTACCCATGGGCACGAGGACCATATCGGCGCGCTGCCATACCTGCTCAAGCGGGTGAATGTACCGGTATACTCCGCGAAGCTCACCCTGGGCCTCATCCGGGGCAAGCTGAAGGAGCACAAGCTCCTGGATAAGACAAAGCTGATTGAGATCAAGCCAGGCGACACCATTGAGCTGGGCGGGTTTCACGTGGAGGCCATTCATGTCAACCACTCCATTCCGGACTCCCTTGCCCTGGCCATCACCTGCGGCGCCGGCACCGTGGTTCAAACCGGCGACTTCAAAATCGACACCACGCCCATCGACGGCGACATGATTGATTTTTCCAGCTTTGCCCGCTATGGCAAAAAGGGCGTGCTCGCCCTTTTGTCGGATTCCACCAACGCCGAGCGGCCGGGCTACACCATGAGCGAGCACAAGGTAGGCGAGAGCTTCGACACCCTCTTCCGCCGGGCGGGGAACCGCAGGCTGCTGGTGGCGACCTTTTCCTCCAACGTGCACCGGGTGCAGCAGATCATCGAGGTGGCCTATCAGCTGGGGCGCAAGGTGGCGCTGCTGGGCCGCAGCCTGGAAAACGTGGTAAGCGTGGGCATGGAGCTGGGCTACCTGCGCGTGCCGGAGGGCCTGCTCATCAGCATCGACATGATTCACCGTTATACGCCGGAGCAGGTGGTCATCATCACCACGGGCAGCCAGGGGGAGCCTATGTCCGCGCTGACGCGCATGGCCTTTTCAGACCACCGCAAGGTGGAGATCGGCCCTCAGGACTGCGTGATCATCTCCGCCACGCCCATTCCCGGCAACGAGAAGACCGTGGGCCGGGTCATCAACGAGCTGCTGAAGCTGGGCGCCCAGGTGGTCTATGAAAAAATGTACGACGTGCATGTCTCCGGCCACGCCTGCCAGGAGGAGCTCAAAATCCTGATGGGCCTGGTGCGCCCGAAGTATTTTATCCCCGTGCACGGCGAGCAGAAGCACCTGGTGAAGCACGCGGCTCTGGCCCAGAGCATGGGCATCCATCCCCACAACATCATGATCGCCGACAACGGCGTGCAGCTGGAGCTCAGCCACGGCGAGATGAAGGTGGGCGAGCAGGTGCAGGCCGGTCCGGTGTTCGTGGACGGCTACGGCGTGGGCGACGTGGGCTCCACGGTGCTGCGCGACCGCAAGCATCTGGCACAGGACGGCATTATTATCGTGGCCGTGTCCATCGACCGCGTATCCGGCAAGATTCTCTCCGGGCCGGACATCGTGTCGAAGGGCTTCGTCTATGTGAAAGAATCCGGGGATCTTATGCAGGAGGCGCGGGAGACCGCCATCCGCTGCATTGAGGACTGCCGCGGCCGCAGCCGCAGGGACTGGAACACCATGCGCGGCCGCCTGCGGGAGGATATCTCCCGGCTGATGTACGAGCGCACAAGGAGAAGCCCGATTGTGGTGCCGATGCTGCTGGAGGGGTAGAAATGGTGAACCAGGAGATTCAACAAATTGCGGAAATAATCAAGCAGACCGTGCCCGCGGAACGGATTTACCTGTTTGGCTCCCATGCCTACGGTCAGCCAAACCGGCACAGTGACTACGATTTTTTTGTGGTTCTGCCCGATGATTTTTCCCGTTCCAGGGATGCCACCCGACAAATTCAACGGGCGGTGGCCCATACGCCCCTCATGACTCCGATTGATGTGCTGGCGGCGACAGTACAGCGTTTCGACGAGATGAAAAAGTATAACACGCTGGAGCGCAAGGTTTACCGGGAGGGAGTTCTGTTGTATGAACGAGTTTGAAATCGTTGAATGCTGGCTGCGCAAAGCTGTGGATGATTTGAAAAGCGCGAAAGTTTTGCGGTCAGAAGACTTGCTTGCGAACAGCTGCTATTTCGCGCAACAGGCCAGTGAGAAAGCTCTCAAGGCCTATCTGGCGCAGTTTGACGCCGAAATACCACATTCGCATAATCTTTCCATGTTGTGTAAGCGTTGTATCATCCATGACAATGTTTTTCTTGAAATCCTTGACGATTCCTCAGATTTGACTGATTATGCAACGCAAACGCGGTATCCTGGCGATGATACTGTAGACGAAGACGAGACAAAAGAAGCCATTCAAAAAGCAGAGAATATTTATCAATTTGTCCAAGAGCGAATTGGCGCAATGGAGTAAAAATCAACAATCACCGGCAGGGAGGTGTGCCGCATGACCGAAATATCATTTCCCCCGCGCCTGCTGGCAGGCCTGTGCCTGGCGTTTCTTGCCATGCTTTTAATTTCGGTCTCCCTGGCGGCCCTGCTGGTCAAAATCCGCCGCAAACAAAAGGCGGGGCAGGCGGAGCTCCCCATTGACGAGGAGGATCCCGCCGCGCTGCGGGAGCGCGTGGCGCGTATGCAGCCGATTGTTCTGCAGATCGCCATGGACGGCATCGACGAGCTGCGGCAGGAGCTGCGCGAAAGCGAGCGCGTGGAGCTGCGGGCCGGAATTGAGCACCTGCTGGAGGAGTGGGCCGCGACCCACCAGGGTATGCTGGCCAAGCTGGACGACCACCGCTTCTTCCTCATCGTGCACCGCCCGGCGCTGCAGCAGATGGCGGACGCGAAGTTCCCTATCCTTGACCTCGTGCGCAACTACCGCTATAAAGACAAGCGGGTGGAGGTCACCATCTCCATCGGCGTGGGGCAGGGAAACAGCTTCGGCGAGTGCGAGCACAACAGCCGCCAGGCCCTGGATATGGCCTTGGGGCGCGGCGGCGACCAGGCGGCGGTAAAACAGCTGGATCAAAGCTACGAGTTCTTCGGCGGCGTTTCGAAGAGAGTCGAAAAAACGGAGAAGGTGAAAATCCGGATCATGGCGGCGGCCTTCGCGGAGCTCATGCGGGGCTGCGAGCAGGTCTATGTCATGGGCCACCGCTATTCCGATTTCGACTCCCTGGGGGCCGCCGTGGGCGTGTGCGCCATGGCCCAAAGCCAGGGCAAGTTTGCGCGCGTTATTTTGAATGCCGACGAATCCATGGCAAAGCCCATGCTGGAGCGCCTGCGGGCCGAGGGCATGGACGGCATGATCGTCACCTGCCGCCGCGCCCTGGCCGAAATGAGCGACAAAACGCTGATCGTGGTGGTGGACGCCCATGTGCGCCAGACCCTGGAATGCCCCGAGCTCTTAGATGGCGCGAAGCTTCTGGCTGTGATCGACCACCACCGCCAGGCCGTGGACTATATTCAGAACGCCGTGGTGTTCTACCATGATCCCGGCGTGTCATCCGCCTGCGAGATGGTTACGGAGCTGCTGCACTACACCATGCCCCGGCCCAAGCTCAGCCGGGTGCAGGCCGAGGCGATGCTGGCGGGGATTCTGCTGGACACCCGGGGCTTCCTCCTGCGCACGGGCGCCAGCACATTTGAAGCGGCGGCTTTTCTGCGCGCGAAAGGCGCGGATCCTGTGGAGGTCAAGCGCATGTTCGCCGGCGGGCAGCAGGACTATATCCGCCGCACGGAGATCGTCACCAACGCCAAGCTCTTCCACCGCTGCGCCGTGAGCATCGTGAAGGCCGGCTGCGAGGACCGGCTGCTGTGCGCCCAGGCCGCGGATGAGCTGCTCAACCTCCAGGACGTGGACGCCAGCTTCGTGCTCTTCCAGGAGGATGGCCGCGTGTGCGTTTCGGCCCGCTCCCTGGGGGCGCGCAACGTGCAGCTCATCATGGAGCGGCTGGGCGGCGGGGGCCACCAGACCATGGCGGCGGCCCAGCTGGACGCCTCAAAGCACAGCATGGAGGACGTGGTGCGGCTGCTGCTGGAGGCGATTGAGAACAACGCGTAATTATCATTTATAATTCAAACGCGTAATTATCATTTATAATTCAAATGATATGCATATTTATTTTTATTTATTTTTTATTTTTATTTATTTTTTTGATATTTGCCGGAAGGGAGTTTTCCTGATGAAAGTTGTTCTGACGCAAGATGTGAAGTCCTTGGGCAAAAAAGGCGAGCTGGTGAGCGTTTCCGACGGCTACGCCCGCAATTTCCTGTTCCCGCGCAATCTGGCCAAGGAGGCCAACGCGCAGGCGATGAACGAGCTTAAAAACCGCGCGAGCGCCGCGAAGTACAAAATCGACACCGAGACCGCCAACGCCAGACAGGCCGCCGCGCTGCTGGAGGGAAAGACCGTGCGCGTCACCGCCAAGGCGGGGGGACAGGGCAGGCTCTTCGGCTCCGTTACCGCCAAGGAGGTCGCCGAGCAGCTGAACCGCGAGCTGGACGTGGAGGTTGACCGCCGCAAGATCAGCATGGAGGACATCAAGGCCTACGGTACATACACAGCGGAGATCAAGCTATACCAGGGGATCAGCGCGACGTTTTATGTGCTGGTGGCGGGGGAATGAGTAAAAAACAAGAAGGAGCGCGGCCGTGGCGGATGCACCCTACATGATCGACCAAATCCAAATGCCCTTCAGCATGGAGGCCGAGCAGGCCGTGCTGGGGAGCGTTCTTATTGATTCCGGCTGCATGGCCGCCGTGCAGGTGATCCTGCGCCCCGAATACTTCTACCTGCCCCAACACCAGGCGATTTTCGGCGTGATGGTCGAAATCGAGACAGGCGGCGGGCGCATTGACCCCTTGCTGGTGCTGGACAGGCTTAAGAGAGACGAGGTCTACGACGAGGCCGCCGGGAAGAACTACCTCTTCCAGATGGCCCAGGCCGTACCCTCCACCGCCAACGTGGAATCCTACGCCGGCATCGTGCGGGAAAAATTCTATATACGCACGCTGATCCGCGTGTCGCAGGAGACCATCTCCGCGGCCAGCGCCGAAAGCGAGAGCGCCGACGTTTTGCTCGACGCCGCGGAGCAGTCAATTTACGACATCCGGCAGGGGCGCATGCAATCCGGCGCGTCAAAATTGCGGGATATCATCGTCAACGATGTTTACGATACGCTGTCAAAGCTCACCTCGCCCGACAGAGAGCAGTATAAAGGCTATACGACGGGCTTTTCTGATCTGGATGAGGTGCTCACGGGCGTCAACCGTTCCGATTTGATCTTAATCGGCGCGCGCCCCGCCATGGGCAAGACCTCTATCGCGCTGCGCCTGGCCCGCAATATCGCCGTGCTGGGCGGCAAAAAGGTGCTCTTTTTTACCCTGGAGATGACCAAGGAGCAGGTGGCCCAGCGCGTGCTCTCCATGGAGGCCCTGGTGCCCGGGCACAAGATGCGCACCGGCGAGTTCGACCAAAACGACTGGGAAAAGCTGGGCCGCGCGGTGGGCGAGCTCAGCGACTGCGAGCTCTGGTTCGACGACTCCTCCAGCATCACCGCCAACGAAATCAAAGCCCGCACGCGGCGGCTGAAAAATGTGGACTGCGTGGTGATCGACTATCTGGGGCTGATCCAATCGGGCAAACGAACGGAGAACCGCGTACAGGAGGTCTCCGAGATCACCCGCCAGCTGAAAATGATGGCAAAAGACCTGAATATCCCCGTCATCTGCTGCGCGCAGCTTTCGCGTGGTACGGAGGGGAGGGGGAAATCCCACCGGCCCCAGCTTTCTGATTTGCGCGAATCCGGCTCCATTGAGCAGGACGCCGACATCGTGCTGCTGCTCTACCGGGAGGCCTATTACCAGAACGAAAGCGACGCCGGCGAGGTGGAGCTGGAGGAGGCCAACACCATGGAGATCATCGTGGCCAAGAACCGCCACGGCTTCACCAAGACCGTCGAATTCATCTGGGACGGTGAGCACACCTTATTATTGCCCAAGGCGAAGGAGCTCTCCTATGGCTATTGAGCCCCTTGATTTATCTGAAGCCGCCGCCGGCACCGTGGAGCGATACGCTATGCTTTCGCAGGGAAGCGCGGTGCTTGTTGGCTTTTCCGGCGGCGCGGATTCCACGGCGCTGCTGCACTGGCTTTGCTCTGTGCGGGAGGCATATGGCCTGCGCGTCGCGGCCGCGCACCTCAACCACGGTCTGCGGGGAGCGGAATCCGACGCCGACGAGGCCTTCTGCCGCGAGCTCTGCCAGCGCTGGAATGTGCCGCTGCAGGTCAGGCGCGCGGATATTCAAGGGCCGGGCATTGAGGAGGCGGGCAGGCGGGCCCGCTATGATTTTTTTGCCGCCTGCGTAAAAAACGCAAATCCATCAACAAATCCATCAACAAATCCATCCGCGAATCCATCCGCGAATACCCGTGTCGCTCTCGCGCATACGCTGTCGGACAAAATCGAGACCTTCCTGTTCCACTTCGGCAGAGGCGCCGCCCTGCGGGGCCTGTGCTCAATCCCCCCCGTGCGGGATATCTATATCCGCCCGCTGATTGAGGTCAGCCGCGCCCAGGTGGAGGCCTATTGCGCCGCACATGGCCTGTCTTATCGCGAGGATTCCACAAACGAAGACACCGGCTGCCGCCGCAATCTGATCCGCCACACGCTCGTTCCTCCCCTGAAGGAGGCGTTTCCGTCCTTGGAGGCGGCGGCCCTGCGCGGCTTCCGTGCAATAGAGGCCGACGAGGCCTATCTGGGCACGCTGGCCGAAAAGCTGTATGATCAGGCCATGATCGCCAGGGAAGCCTGGTCCCGTCCTGTGCTCTTATGCGCGGAGCCTGTGCTCAGGAGCCGTGCGCTGCGCCGGATCATCGCGGAGGCGGGGGGCGAGCCCTCCCACCGGCGGCTGGAGGTGCTGGAACGCGCGCTGCAAGAAGGCGGCGCGTTGAATATAACAGACGATATCCGCGTACGCGCCAGGGGAAAAAAGGTATCTATTGAGCGGAAATCGCCCAAACGCCCCAGGCGTTCATGAAATGTTTACAAGAAAATGACCTCAAGGGCTTGGAAAGCCTCTGGAAATATGATACAATCATAAATAATTCATCTATAAATAATTAATTCATCAAATAATTAACTCATCAAATAATTAACTGAAATAAATGAATTAATCTTATAAAGAAGTAATCTTATCAAAATGATCTTGTTATGAATGGGCGGACAATGGATGGACGAAGCAAGGGAAAGCGTCGAGGTGATGCTCAGTGCGGAGGAAATCGCGCAGGCGGTGCGGCGGCTGGCAGAGGAGATCAGCGAAGCCTATGAGGGGAAAAAGCTGTTGTTGGTTGGCGTGCTCAAGGGCGCGTTTGTGTTTTTGTCAGACCTGGCGCGGGCGCTGCGCATCCCCTGCCAAATTGAGTTCATGCGGGCGGCCAGCTACGGCGACAACACCAGCGGCGGCGACGTCGCCGTTATCCAGGACCTGCACCTGCCCCTTTCGGACTACGACGTGCTCGTGGTGGAGGATATCCTCGACAGCGGCCGCACCCTGGCCACGCTGCTCCGGCACCTGCGGGCCCGGGAGCCCCACAGCCTGGCGCTGTGCGCTTTTCTGGATAAGCCCGAGCGCCGCGAGGTACCTGTGGAGGCGGATTTCGTTGGCCTGCGCATTCCGGACACGTTTGTGGTGGGCTACGGCCTTGATTACGCCGAAAAATACCGCGGCCTCCCATATATCGCGAAATTGCGGATAGAATATTAGATGTTAGACTTTAGATTTTAGACTTTAGATTCTTGATGTTAGACGTTAGATTTTTAGATTTCTTTGAGTTAGATTTTGATGAGTAGATTTTGATGAGTTAGATTTTGAAAGGAAACGATCCATTGAACAACGCGAATTTGAAGAAGCTCGCATCTCTTGCCGCCTACCTGCTGGTGCCGGCGCTGATCATCGTTATGGCCTGGCAATACGCCCAGAACGCGAAGCAGGAAAAAATGGAGTATTCCCAGGTGGTCAACACCTTCCGCAGCGGCCAGGTGGCGATCTTCAACCTCAACCTCAGCAGCGGCACCCTCGATTATTGGCTGTGGGAGGAGGTCGAGCCCGAGCTGGACGAAAAGACCGGAGAATTTATCAGGAACAAGCCGAAGACCGACGAATCGACCAAGAAATCGATGAAGTCCCACAAATACGCCGTGCCCAATGTGGGCCTGTTCCTGGAGGATGTCAACGAAATCGTCGTATCCTATAATGATCTGGCCGAAACGCCGGAGGAACAGATCCGCTACAATTCCATCAGCGGGCAGGGAATGAGCTGGCTGCTGGATATCATTCCCATGGTGATCATCGGCGGGCTGATCGTGACGTTTTTATTCGTCATGATGCGCCGCATGAACCAGAGCATGATGAGCGAAAATAACCGCTCCATGAGCTTCGGCAAGGCGCGGCTGCGCCAGCACAGCAAGGACGGCAAGCGCAAGACCACCTTCGCCGATGTGGCCGGGGCCGATGAGGAAAAAGAAGAGCTCCACGAGATCGTGGAATTTCTGCGGAACCCGCAGCGCTTCAGCGAGCTGGGCGCGCGGATTCCCAAGGGCGTGCTGCTTGTGGGCTATCCGGGCACGGGAAAAACGCTTCTGGCCCGCGCCGTGGCCGGCGAGGCCGACGTGCCCTTCTTTTCGATTTCCGGCTCCGACTTCGTGGAGCTCTATGTGGGCGTGGGCGCCTCCCGCGTGCGCGATATGTTCAACCAAGCCAAGAAGCACGCGCCCTCCATCGTGTTCATCGATGAGATCGACGCCGTGGGGCGCCAGCGCGGCGCGGGCATGGGCGGCGGCCACGACGAGCGCGAGCAGACCCTCAACCAGCTGTTGGTGGAAATGGACGGCTTCGGCGAAAACGAGGGCGTGATCATCCTCGCCGCCACCAACCGGCCCGATATCCTGGACCCGGCGCTGCTGCGGCCCGGCCGCTTTGACCGGCAGGTGACCGTTTTGCAGCCAGACGTCCGGGGCCGTGAGGCCATTCTGAAGGTGCACGCGAAGAATAAGCCCCTGGCACCCGACGTGGACCTCAAGGTAATCGCCAAGACGACCGCGGGCTTCACCGGCGCGGACCTGGAAAACCTACTCAACGAGGCCGCCCTTCTGGCGGCGCGGACAGAAAAACGCGCCATCACCCACGAGGAAATCGAAAACGCCATGCTCAAAGTCGTGGTGGGCACCGAAAAGAAATCCCATAAAAAAACCAAGAAGGACCTGAAGCTCACGGCTTATCATGAGGCGGGGCACGCCATTGCCACCTACTACCTGCCAACGCAGGACCCTGTGCACCAGATTTCGGTGATCTCCCGCGGGCTGGCGGCGGGCTTCACCATGCACCTGCCGCAGGAGGACCGACAGGGCTTCTCAAAGACCGAGATGGAGGAAAACATCGTCGTGCTTCTGGGCGGCCGCGTGGCCGAGGCCCTGGTGCTGGGCGATATCTCCACAGGGGCTTCCAACGACATTGAGCGCGCCACGAAGATTGCCCGGGACATGGTTACCCGCTACGGCATGAGCGGCGAGCTGGGCCCCATCGCCTATGTAACGGACCATGACGCGGTCTTCCTGGGCCGCGACTATACCCAGACCCAGAGCTATTCGGAGCATTCGGCGGAAAAAATCGACAGCGAGATCCGCAAAATCATCGGGGAAGCCTATCAGTCCGCCGAAAAAATCCTGAAGGAGCACATGGACCAGCTGCATCTGGTATCCGGGGTGCTGGAGCGCGAGGAAACCATTACCGGCGAGCAGTTCGAGGCCCTGATGAAGGGCGAGGTGCCGGAGGATCTGAGGGAGGAGCGATGAAAAGGCAAACGCTTTCCAGCGGGGAGCACGATGTTTTAGTGCAGAGCATGAAAGATAAGTTTGATATCCAGGACGAACCCAAGGTCGGCATTTTCTGGTATGAGCCGGTTCGCGGAGAGCTCTTTGGCGTTTATAAAATCGGTATTTCCGAAACGCAGTTCAATCACCGGGGCCGCAAAACAATCAGTACGCTTCACCGAAAAGTGTGGGAAAGCGAGCAAAAAAAAGCGGAAGCGGCCGGAAAAGCCGACACCATCTGGCAGGGTGATTACACGCAGGTTCCACGGGGGCGTGTGTTTCAATATCCCTCAGGCGACATGGTGGTGCTGGTCGGCTCCTGGATAGATGACTACCCAGGGCTTTACAGAATGATTATGATTGAATTTGATTTACCTGAAGACACAGTATTCATGACAGGCCTGCATTGGGAACTGGGTCATGGATGGTCGGAGTAAAATCACCTGTTAACTATAAATAGCATAAGGAGGACTGCATAATGAAACGCGCCCGTTTTTCCCAGGTAATGCTCGCCCTGTTCCTCATTCTGCTGGGGCTGGTTCTGCTGGGTGTTTACGCCTTTGGCTGGGAGCCGCGGTGGTTTGAGGGCTGGTGGACACTGCTGCTTATGGCCGTGGCCGTGGTTTCAATGATCAGCAACGGCATACGCTACCTCAACACATTTTTGCTGGGCGGATCTTTTCTGGTGCTGGCCTATGTCCGCGGCTGGTACTGGATGAGCAGCAGCGAAACCCTCTTCATCTCCCTGGGCGCTTACGCGATTATCCTGGCGGGCACGCAGCTGATGATCCGCGCTTTCCGTCCCAAACGCCCCGGCGCCGGGCAGATTCCCAGAGCCGGCTACAGCGCGGAACATATTTTTGATAATGGCGAAGCCAACGGCGCCGGCGTTGAGCCGGACGCCGCGTCCCGCCCCAACTATACCACTGTGTTCTCCAGCCGCTGCTTCCGGAACACCAGCAAGAACCTCCAGGGCGGCAGGGCCACCAGCGTGTTCGGCGGCATCGTTATCGACCTGAGCCAGGCGGACTTCACGCAGGACATCATCTTTCAGGTGGACACGGTTTTTGGCGGCGTGGATATCTATACCCCGCCCGGTGTGCTTGTGAATATGAGCGGCAGCTCCGTATTCGGCGGCTGCGACACCAGCGGAATCCAGGGCAGGGCATATGATCCGAACCACCCAAAGCTGACGATCCGGTATAACGCTGTTTTTGGTGGGTTGAAGATTAGGTAATACAGGGCAGGCATGACGTAGGGGTTCAAAAATTTGAACCCCTGTCTGATTATATAACAGGAGGAAACATGTCTAAACGAAAAGAATACTCCAACGACGACATGACCGCCCTCAAAGGGGCCGACAAGGTGCGCAAGCGCCCGTCCGTGATCTTCGGCTCCGACGGCCTGGAGGGCTGCCAGCACTCCATCTTCGAGATCATCTCCAACGGCATCGACGAGGCCCGGGAGGGCTATGGCGACCGCGTGGTTGTTACGCGCTTTGCGGACCACAGCGTGGAGGTGCAGGATTTCGGCCGGGGCTGCCCCGTGGACTGGAACGAGCGCGAGGGCCGCTACAACTGGGAGCTGGCCTTCTGCGAGCTCTATGCCGGCGGAAAGTACGACACCAACGAGGGCGGAAGCTACACCTACTCCCTGGGGCTCAACGGTTTGGGGCTCACCGCCACCCAGCAGAGCTCTGAATGGATGGACGCCGAAATCTACCGCGACGGCTTCCGCTATACCCTGCGTTTCGAAAAAGGCAATATCGTGGGGGATATGCTCAAGGAGCCGGTCCGGAAGAAACAGACCGGCTCGCGCTTCCGCTGGAGGCCGGACCTGGAGGTCTTCACCGACATTGCCGTGCCCCTTGCCTACTATCAGGACGTGATGAAGCGGCAGTCCGTGGTGAACCAGGGGGTGCGCTTTTTTCTGCGCAGCGAAACCACGCCAGGCGTCTTCGACGAAAGCGAATACTTCTACGAAAACGGTATTGTGGATTACGTGGCCGAGGTGGCCGACGGCAGCGCGATTACGGATACGCAGTTCTGGGTCACCCAGCGCGAGGGCCGGGACCGGGCCGACCAGCCGGATTACAAGCTGCGCATCACCGCTGCGCTGGCGTTTTCCAGGGATAAGCAGCGCAAGGAGTATTATCACAATTCCAGCTGGCTGGAGTACGGCGGCGCGCCTGAAAAGGCCGTGCAAAGCGCCTTCGTGGGCCAGATCGACGCCTATCTGAAGCAGACGGGCAAATACAACAAGGCCGACCCGAAGATCAA
The DNA here is from genome assembly GCA_009777055.1 of Oscillospiraceae bacterium. Lineage (GTDB taxonomy): Bacteria > Bacillota > Clostridia > Oscillospirales > Acutalibacteraceae > WRMQ01. The sequence goes on along the minus strand of WRMQ01000019.1, from coordinate 11,774 downwards.
GCTCCAGGATATCACGGACTGCATGATTTTAATCGTCTCCAGCTTCTCGACCCAGACCAGCTACGAAAACCAGACGAAAAAAGCCATCAACAACCGCTTTATCCAGGAGGCTATGGCGGAGTTTTTCCGGCACCAGCTGGAGGTCTACTTTCTGGAAAACCCCCTGGAGGCCGAGAAGATCGCCGAGCAGGTGCTGATCAACCTGCGCAGCCGCGTCAAGGCGGAGCAGACCAGGGTATCCATTAAAAAGACCCTGCAAAGCGGGAACTCCCTGACCAACCGGGTGCAGAAATTTGTGGACTGCCGCAGCCGCGACCCCGAAATCCGCGAGATTTATATCGTGGAGGGCGACTCCGCCCTGGGCGCGTGCAAGCAGGCCCGAAATTCCGAATTCCAGGCGATCATTCCCGTGCGCGGCAAGATTCTCAACTGCCTCAAGTCGGAATACGCGAAGATATTCAAGAACGAAATCATTCTGGACCTGATCCGTGTGCTAGGCTGCGGCGTGGAGGTGGAAGGCAGGGCCGCGAAGGAATTTTCCTCCTTCGACCTGAACAACCTCAGCTGGAGCAAGGTGATCATCTGCACGGACGCCGACGTGGACGGCTTCCAGATCCGCACGCTGATTCTCACGATGCTCTACCGCCTTATGCCCACGCTGATTCAGGCCGGAAGGGTCTATATCGCGGAATCGCCGCTGTATGAGATCAGCTCCGGCGGCGAGACCTGGTTCGCCTACACCGAGCGGGAAAAGGCGCGAACCCTGGCAGAGCTGGAGGGCAGGCGTTACACGATCCAGCGCTCCAAGGGTCTGGGCGAAAACGACGCCGACATGATGAGCCTGACCACCATGAACCCCGCCACCCGCCGATTGATTCAGGTCTGCCCCACAGATACTCACGAAACGGCCCGCATGTTTGAGCTCATGGAGGGCGACAATCTGGCCGGACGCAAGGAACATATCGCGACCCATGGACACAAGTACATTGAGCTGGCGGACGTCTCATAAAAACAACAAACAACAAATTCCCGATGTGAAAAATGAAGACATCGGGAATTTTAGTTTTTTATAGTTTTTTAGTTTTTTATAATTTTTTAGTTTTTTATAATTTTTTAGTTTTTTTATATTTAAAGTTTCTTCCCGGTTCGCCGCGAATAGGGCTCCTCGGGGCCCTGCGGGCCGGTGACGCCATGGCAGCAGCAAGGGCTGCAGCTGCAGCTGCAGCAGCACTGCCTGCCCGGCGCGCTTAAGTACCGCGGATCATTTGGCATTTGCAATCTCTCCTTTATTCCTTGTATTCGTCAAAAAATAGAAAGGCACCACTACCAGCATATGCGCAGGACGGTATGATAGCCTGTTTCCGCTTGTACGAATTGCTGACAATTTATTGCACCAATTCTTCTTTTTCCTGCCAGATACTGCTAGTTTCAACGAATACAATGAAAATAAATATCATTCCCTTTGCTTTCGCGCCCGAAATCATTGACGAAGCCATACAGAAATGGTATGGTTATTTCAGCTATATTGCCTGCCTAGATATAATGCCTATATATAGTGTGTAGAAGAGAAAGGAGCGTGCATATGATGTATGATCCGCGGCAGGAATCCGGGCATTTTGAGCCCGCGCAGCCGTATATGCCGATGCAGCCATATGCGCCCGCGCAGCCATACGTGCCCGCGCCGCCGCCGTACGCGCAGCAGCAGCCGTATTATCCGGCATATGCCCCGGCTCCCGCCGCTCCGCCGCCGGAGCCGGAGCGCTTTGTCCGGCTGACGGCGCCGCCCCCCCTGCCGCAGCCGGAACAGCTGATCCTCGAAATCAACAGCTATCTCGATTTCCTCGACAGCTATGAGGAGGACAGCCTCCCGCCATTCTTCGAAACCGGCTCCTTCGCCTTAAACGCGGTTCCGGAAAGCGTCCCCGAGGAAGCCCCAAAGCCGTCCGCGAAAAAGCATCCGCTGCGCAGGGTGCTTATGATCCTGCTCAACATCCTTCCGCTGCTCGTCTTTGTCTGCATCATCTTTGGCGTGATCATCCATATCTTTGACAAAAACCCCGACAAGTCGCTTTTTGGCTTCCGCTTTTATAACGTGATTTCGGACTCCATGACACCCACCACACAGGAGGACGGCACAAAGCCCAGGGGCGGGTTTTACGCGGGCGACTACATCATCGTGAAAAAAATCAGCCCCGAGGATGTGCGCGCGGGCGACATTGTCACCTTTTGGAAAAACGACTGGGAGACCGTGACCCACCGCGTGTTGGATGTTCTGGACCGCTACAACGGCACGCCCGGCATCTTCTTCATCACCAAGGGCGACCACAACGAAGCCGCTGATATCCCGCCGGTTCCCGGCAGGGCCCTGGCGGGCAAAAAAGTGGCATCGATCCGTGGGCTGGGACATGTAATGAAGCTCACGCAGCAATATCCCAGGAGCTCCGCGGCGGTGTGCGCGGTCATGTTCCTGTCTTCCGGTTTTCTGTTCGTATGGCTGTCTACGTCTGACTACCGCAAAAAGAAGAGATCATAAAAACCCCAAATCTCTATAAAGCCATCCTCGGCGCCGGCGCGAAGGGGGCTTCTATGTCAACCTCTTTCCCGGATTCGCTGCTGCGGCTCACCGCCTGGAGCACCTCCAGCACATGGAGCATCTGCGCGGCGCTGGCGCGGGCGCTCCGGCCCTCCCGCATGGCGGAGACCATGTCGGCAAGCCCCAGGGCGCGGCTGTTTTCGCCGTAGGCGTCATAGGGGCTGTCGATGGGGATCCACCGCCCGCCGCCGGGGACCTCCGCCGCGTTGGGCGCGTTGGCCTCGCCGAGCTTGATTTGAATCTCGCCGCCAAAGTTGTTGGGATCCGGCACGATCATGTTGCCCTTTGTGCCGTAGATCTCAATGTTGTTCACCCCCGGCATAGAAAACACATCGAAGGTGACAAACAGCGTGGCCAGCGCGTCGCTGCGAAAATGCAGCAGCGCCATGGCGCAGGTAGGCACGCTCACGCCAATATCCGTGCCGGCCAGCGGCTCGCTTGTAATCCCGCGTCTGGGAAAGCTGATCTTCGTCATGCCCATCACGCTGCGCACAGGGCCAAGCAGATTGACCAGCGCCGTGATATAATAAGGCCCCATATCCAGCAGCGGACCGCCGCCGGGAGCCTCGTAATAAAATGCCGGGTCCGGGTGCCAGCTCTCGTGTCCACGGCAGATCATGTGCGCCGCGGCGCCCACCGGCCTGCCAATCAGACCCTCCTCCAGCAGGCGGCGGCAGCCCTGCTGCCCCGCGCCCAGAAAGGTATCCGGCGCGCCGCAAAGCCACAGGCCGCGGCTTTCGGCCAGCAGCAGCAGCTCCCTCCCCTGCCCGACCTCGGCGGCAAGGGGCTTTTCGCTGTAGACATGCTTGCCCGCCTCCAGGGCCGCTTTTGTGACCTTGTAGTGCTCATTGGGCCGCGTAAGGTTCAGCACGATATCGACCTGCGGGTCGGCAAAGAGCTCGTGCATGTTCTCATACAGCTTCGGTATGCTGTACTCCCGCGCGGCCTTCTCCGCCTTTTCCCTCACCAGGTCGCATACGCCGACCACTTCCAGCCCATCAAACAAATGAGTGATGTTCTTCAGGTATATCCCGCTGATGTCGCCCACGCCGACAAAGGCGATTCTGGCCATTGCTCACGCCTCTTTCCTTTTTTTCTTTTTTCTCTTTTCTTCTTAAATATAAATAAATATAAATTTCTCCTGCTTGCTTATATAAACTCTTCTATTTATATGAATTCGCGCGCGCGGCCCAGAGCATTCCCCGGCGAAGAAGCTCCTGCGCGGCGGGGCTTTGCTCAAATACGGCGTCCACATGCCCCAGGGAGCAGTAATACACGCGCCCCGCGCCCCAATATTTCGTCCAAGCCACGGGCATATCCACGGGCTTATTGGCGGCGTGAAAGCCATCCACAAGAGGAAAGCGCGTGCTTGCCAGCACCTCCACGGCGGGGTCGTAATGCAGGTAATAATGCTCGCTGCGCAGGGTGAAATCCTCAATGCCCTCCACCAGCGGGCTGGAGCCCTTATGGATATGCACGCGGTATTCCACGCCGTCGTTGCCGGGGTGTGCCACCCACTGGCCGCCGGTCATAAACTGCCACTGCGTATCATTGCGGAAGGCGTCGCACATTCCACCGTGAAAGCCCGCGAGGCCCAGGCCCTCCCCCACCGCGCGGACAATATTCTCTGAATGCGCCTTGGGCAGCTCGCCCATGGAGCACACGGGCACCAGCAGGTCCAGCTCCGCCAGCCGCCCGGGGCCGGGCAGGTCCTGTGTGCCTTGCAGCAGCTCCACCGCGAAGCCCTCGCCGCGCAGTACGCCGGCGAAGCGATTGGATACGCGCTCCGGCTCGTGGCCGTCCCAGCCGCCCCAGAAAATCAGCGCCTGCTTTTGCTTGTGCATGGAGTACCCCCTTCCGCGAAAAAACAGCTTTGTCCTGTTGTCCGAATGTTGTTTCCCTTGGGATAATAATGTTGTTTCCCTTGGGATAATATGGGATTATATCATAACAGAATTAAAAACGCAAGACCTTTTGCTCAGATTTTAGCGAATTCCGCGATTCTTCACACGCAGCGCTGCAAAGCGTTGAATATCAGTTGGTCGGGCCGCAAATATTTTTCGTAATACGCCTGATTCTCCGCACGCATTTGCGCCAGCGCGCCGGGCTCCTCCAACAGAAAGGCCGTGCGCTCCAGGGCGCCCTCCGGCGTTTCGAAGGGCAAATAATGCGTACCCGCGCGAAAACCGCCGGGAACGTCGTACCAGAGAGGCTCGCTGACAATGGCCTGGCTTGCCGCGAGGTATTCGCCAAGCTTCCAGCCGGTGGAGCGGTGCAGCCCGACAGTGGTCAGGCATATCCGGGCGTCCCGCATGGTCCGCAAATAAACCGGCCTGCGGGTCATTGCCTCGGGCACGATCAGATCGGGATACATGGCCCGGGCAAAAGGCGTGTGCGTAAAGCCCGCCACGGCGCGGCCGCCGTATTCCTTGCGCAGCAGCCGGATGAGCGCGGCCCGCGTCTCGTCCATGCGCAGCACCCCGGCCAGCTCAGGGCAGCGCTCAATGGCGGGGCCGATGCTGCCGGGCGCGCAGGCGGGGTCATGCTCCTCCAGTGGAAACCAGGTGCGCGTCAGAAAGAGGATCGTATCGCTCCGCCGCCGTTCGGCGGAGGCCTCGAAGCGTTCGGGATAATATTGCCGGTCCGACAGCCGCCCCGCCGGAAGGCAGGCCAGGGCCTTGCGCAGCAGGATATGCCGTTTTCCGGGATCCCGCAGGCCTTTCAGGTCCCGGGCCCGAAAACGGTTATAGGGGTTCCCGGCGCAGCTGACATGGTAATTGAAGCCCAGGGGGAGCTGCCGGCCGGCATAGGCCGAGGCGGCGTAATACGCGGCGCGGTGGCTCCTGCGGAAGTACCATCCCACGTTCAGCTCCTCCATGGCGGCGTCGAAGGCCTCAAGGGAGCAATGCGGCGCGCCGCTGTCATGGGCATCGAATACAGCGGCCCTTCCGTCCGGAAAGCGGGCGATGACCAGCTGGTTGTGCCCGAACCGGCTTCCCGTTTCCTCCCGGCGGATGCTCAGCGCGCACAGGCCCTGCCGCTCCAGCAGGCGGAAGCCCGCGAGAAGCTGGCTGATATGGATGGTCGCGCAGGGATCGAAGGTCAGCGTAAGGCGGTTCATTTATCCACGCACCTTCCTGAAGCGTTATCGCTGTTTCTCCCTTGCATTATAGCAGATGTTATTTGACAAATCAATCAATATATGATAAAATTGGAATCATCACGCGTTAAATTATTTGAGGAGGATCCTTCTTGTTATTGACAACATCTGCCGGGGACGAAAAGGTCAAGCGCGGCAGAAAACCGAAACGTCCTTCGGATACGGGGGGAAAGCAGTCGCAGAAAAAAGAGCGCGTTAAGGAACAGCCTGTCGATGCCGACATATCCCGCCGCAGAAAAGCCCGGGGGATCGTCTGCTTTTTGATCGGGCTGCTGCTGGTTTGCCTGAGCGTCTTTCCCGGCGAAAGCTTCTGGAACGTCTGCCACCGCTTTTCCTGGAGCATGTTCGGCCTGTGCCTGTGGCTGTGGATCGGCTACCTGATCTATTGCAGCTGCTATTGGATGCGCAATCTTTCGGTGAAAGAAAATCTGCCCAAGGCCCTCGGGCCGGTGCTGCTGTTCATCTCCGTGGGCACGATGCTCTTTCTCATGTCCCACAGCGAGGAGGACCTCAAGGCTGTGGGCTGGGCGGAGCAGGTCTCTTCGCTGTTCCCCTCCCGCATCGGGGAAAGCTGGAACGTCTGGACGGCTATGTCCAACGGCGGGCTGGTCAGCGCCGTGCTGGGGGCTACCCTGGCGGCTCTGGCCGGAAAATTCGCCGCGGTAATCGTCACCTGCTTCCTCGTCGCGGGCGGGGTGCTTCTGAGCTTTCCCGGGGCGAGAGAAAACATGGTGAACGCCCTCACCGGCCGTATGCGGCTGCCCAGGGAGAAGGACGCGCCCGACGGGAAAAGCATCAACCTGGACGAGGGCAGGCCGGACACCGAAGCCATGCCCGCGAACCCAAGACGGGGCGGTAAACCGCAAATGAACCGATACGGCGACGACAGCTACGACGAGCTCAGCGCGAACCTGGACGCGATGCTGCAGCCAACACAGGATACACCGCCCGAAGCCCCGGAACCGCAAGGCCGCTTCGGCCGCGGCCGGCGGGCCGGCGCGCCCACCATGGAGCAGGTCATTCCGTCTATGGCGATTGAGGTCTTCGACAGCGGCGACGAGGACGCGGCGAAGCTTGTGGACAGTGTTTTTCCGGAGCAAAGCGCGCGCAAAAAAGCGCTGAAGGGCGGTGACGAGGCGCAATCCCAGATTGACGCGCTGATGAAGGACGCCATTGAGGTCTCGCTGAACAGGCCCGAGGAAAAAGAATACAGCCCCCCTCCCCTGAGCTGCCTGAACCAGCCCAGAGCCACCGCCGCGCAGCCGGACCGGGGCGAGGAGGACATGATCGCCCGCAAGCTGCTGCGCACCCTGGACAGCTTTGGTGTCGCGGTGGATCTGGTGGGCCGCAGCCGGGGCCCCTCCGTCACAAGATACGAGCTCCGGCCCGCCGAAGGCGTAAAGATCAGCAAAATCACCGCGCTGTCCGACGACATCGCCCTGCGCCTGGCGGCAACGAAGGTGCGCATCGAGGCCCCCATCCCCGGCAAGCCCGCCGTGGGCGTGGAGGTGCCCAACCGGGTGCGCGCCGTGGTCACCCTCCGGGAGCTGGTGGATTCCGACAATTATCGCGCGGGCACCGCGAAATCCATGCTCACCTGCGCGCTGGGAAAAGATATCATCGGCAGCAACATCTACTGCGATCTGGCAAAGCTCCCCCACCTGCTCATCGCCGGCACCACTGGATCCGGTAAATCCGTATGCATGAACACCCTGATCCTGAGCCTGCTCTACAACGCCTCCCCCCGGGACGTGCGGCTGCTGATGGTCGATCCCAAGCAGGTGGAATTCAACGTATACAGCGGCATCCCCCACCTGCTGGTGCCGGTGGTGTCCGACCCGCTGAAGGCAGCGGGAGCGCTGAGCTGGGCCGTGTGCGAAATGGAGCGGCGCTACGCTCAAATCTCCGAGCAAAACGTCCGGGACCTGGACAGCTATAATACCATCGCGGCAAAAAATAACGAAAAGCTGGAGCATATGCCCCGCATCGTCATCTTCATCGACGAGCTTTCGGATCTCATGATGGTCGCCCCCAGCGAGGTGGAGGACGCCATCCAGCGTCTGGCGCAAAAGGGCCGTGCGGCCGGGATTCATCTGGTGCTGGCCACCCAGCGCCCCTCCGTGGACGTGATCACCGGCGTAATCAAGAGCAACCTGCCGGGGCGCATCGCCCTTTCCGTGGCCTCTCAGATCGACTCGCGCACCATCATCAACAGCTCCGGCGCGGAGCAGCTGCTGGGCAATGGCGATATGCTGTTCAGCCTCAACGGCGGCAACAACGCCATCCGCGTGCAGGGCTGCTACGTGTCCGACGCCGAGGTGATAAAGGTCGTGCGCTACGTGCAGAACCAAAGCGACGGCAAGGCGGAGTACGACGACGGCGTGTGGGCCGAAATCGAACGCAACGCCGCCATCACCGCCAGCGGCAGAAAGCGCGGGGGCCTGCAGTCCGCGGACGCCGACGAGGACGGGGAGGACCCCGCCCTGGTCAGCGCGGCCATCGAGGTTGTCGTCGAGGCACAGATGGCCTCCACCACGATGCTGCAAAAAAAGCTCAAGCTGGGCTATGCCCGTGCCTCGCGCCTGGTGGACGAGCTGGAGGCCAAGGGCATCGTCGGCCCGCCGGAGGGCAGCAAGCCCCGCAAGGTGCTCATGAGCCACGCCCAATGGCTGGAATACACCGCCCTCGCGCCGGACAAGCGCGCCGCCGCGCTGACAGGGAACGCGCCGGCTTCCGACGGAATGAATTCCCAGAGATAGCGAATTTTTCCCAGGAAAAGGCTTGACAAACAGAAGATTTTCGGATATAATAATAATACAGCTGAATGCTGTCTCACATTTAATATCCGGTGTATCTCAGCCGTAAATGAGAGATTTAATGAGCGGTGTATCTCAGCCGTAAATGAGAGATTTAATGAGCGGTGTATCTCAGCCGTAAATGAGAGATTTAATGTGGGTTGGGAGAGGCAGAGCAGACGCTTTGCCTCTCTTTATTTTGAAAGGATGGTTTAGGTGGATAATATTTCCAAAATTCAGTTTTTTTATGTTGACCCAAACTACATTTCCTACCTCCAAACAGTAGATCCGCATGTTCCGAACGTCATCTATCTGGGAAGGCACAAAAAAATGCTTTGCGGCGCTGTCTTCAAATTGAACGGCGTATCTTATTACGCACCTTTATCACATAAAACTGTCAGTTCCTCCTTTAGTTTCATCATTCGAGGCGAAAGAAACGAGCCGATAGCCTCCTTGCGAACACAATATATGATACCTGTTCCGGAATCCGTCTTATCAAAAGTCGATATTGTTCAATTGATGAAAGATGACATAAAATATGGAGATCTTGTTTTAAGGGAATACCGCTTTTGCAACAGGCCTGGCAACGTCGGCGCCATATTGAAAAAAGCGGAAAAAGCATACCGCGCCGCACAGAAAATGGATAACAATAGCAATTGCCACTGCTGCAATTTTGCCGCTCTGGAAGCCGCTATGCAAAAATACCAGCTATCGGAAGCCGGTGATAATTTATGACATCCACTCCCCTCCCCACAACGCCTGAAGAAGCCCTCGCCCGCGGATGGGACGCGATCGATATCGTGCTCATTACGGGCGACGCCTATGTGGATCACCCCAGCTTCGGCGCGGCGCTCGTCGCCCGCGTACTGGAGGCCGAGGGTCTGCGCCTGGGCGTTCTGGCGCAGCCCGCCTGGGAGGGAAAACGGGCCGAGGCCGATTTCACGCGCTTCGGGAAGCCGAATATCGGCTTCTTCGTTACCGGCGGGAACATCGACAGCATGGTGGCGCATTATACTGTCGCGAAAAAGCGGCGCGGCGCCGACGCCTATTCTCCCGGTGGGAAAACGGGGCGCAGGCCCGACCGCGCGGCGTTGGTATACGCCCGCTGCGTGCGCCGTTATTATGGAGATATCCCGCTGATTCTGGGCGGGCTGGAGGCCTCTCTGCGCCGCTTCGCGCATTATGACTACTGGGACGACGCTGTGCGGCCGTCGATTCTGGTCGAATCGGGCGCGGATCTGCTGGTTTACGGCATGGGCGAGGCGCAGACGGTTGAAATCGTCCGGCGGCTGGCAAAGGGAGAGCACATGCGCGCGCTGACAGATATCCGCGGCAGCTGCTATGCGGTGGATGTGCGCGACACGCCCTGGAGCGGCCTGCAGTGCCCCTCCTTCGAGATGGCGCGGGACAGCAAAAAGGAGTACGCCAGGGCCTGCCGGACACAGATGCTGGAGCAGGACGCTGTGACAGGTAAGGCGGTCAAGCAGCGGCACGGCGATAAGATGCTGGTGCAAAATCCGCCCATGCCGCCTCTTTCGACCGAAGAGCTCGACCGCGTGTACGCCCTGCCGTTCGCCCGGCGGTGGCATCCGGCCTATGACAGCCAGGGCGGCGTGCCCGCGCTGGAGGAGGTGCGCTTTTCCATCACCCACAACCGGGGCTGCTTCGGGGCCTGCCATTTTTGCTCCCTGGCCTTTCACCAGGGCCGCGCCGTCGCCGCGCGCAGCAAAGCGTCAATTATGGAAGAGGCCCGGGCGCTGACAAAGCATCCGGACTTCAAGGGCTATATCCACGACCTCGGAGGGCCAACGGCAAACTTTAGATTTCCCTCCTGCAAAAAGCAGGCGGAACAGGGCCTGTGCCGCGACCAGAGGTGCCTGGCCCCAAAGCCCTGCGCCGCGCTGGAGGCCGGCCACGCGGAATATCTTGAAATCCTGCGGGAGCTGCGGCAGCTCCCCGGGGTGAAAAAAGTGTTCATCCGCTCGGGAATCCGTTTTGATTACCTGCTGGAGGACAGCGACGAGCGCTTCTTCCGGGAGCTGGTGGAGCACCATGTGAGCGGGCAGCTGAAGGTGGCGCCGGAGCACTGCTCCGCCGCCGTGCTCGACGCCATGGGCAAGCCCCACATTGAGACCTATCTGCGCTTCGCCCGCCGCTACGCCGCGCTGAACCGGCAGCTGGGCAAGGAGCAGTACCTCGTGCCCTACCTCATGAGCTCGCACCCCGGCTGTACCCTGCGGGACGCCGTGGAGCTGGCGGAATTCCTGCGCCGGGAGGGCATCCGCCCGGAGCAGGTGCAGGACTTTTACCCCACACCGGGCACGGTATCCACCTGCATGTATTATACCGGGCTGGACCCGATGACAATGCGGGAGATTTTCACGGAAAAAACGCCCCACGGCAAGGCGATGCAGCGGGCGCTGCTCCAGACGGCGCTGCCGCAGAACCGCGCCCTGGTGCTGGAAGCCCTGCGCCGCGCCGGGCGGCAGGATCTCATCGGCCCCGGCAAACACTGCCTGATCAGGGAGGACGCACGCGATGACAGCACCGCAAAATCCAAAGGCAAACGGCGCGGGCGCTAAGCGTCCGCCGCAAATCAAAAAGGCTCTGCCAACGGTTGTGCTGGTGGCCATTCTGTTCGTCCTGGGCTCTCTGCCCGGCTGGATGGGCCGGTCCGGCTGGATGGATATCCTTCGTCCGGCGGAGGCCGCCGCCGCGTCCGCCGAGGGGAGCCTGCGCATCCATGTCATTGATGTGGGGCAGGGCGACAGCATCCTCATCGACGCCCAGGGGGAATTCATGCTCATCGACGGCGGCGAGCGCGGGCAGGAGGATACGGTGGTACAGTATCTGCGGGACCAGGGCGTGGAGGAGCTGCGCTATGTCGTGGCCACGCATCCGCACACCGACCACATCGGCGGCCTGGCCTACGGCGTGCTGGCGGCCTTCCCCGTGGGCACGGTGATCGCGCCGCGGTTCTCGCCGGAGAACACGCCAACCACCCAGACCTACGAGAAATTTCTCGATGCCGTCACCGGGCTTGCCGCGAACGGCACGGCGGCGAAATACGCCCGGCCCGGCGACGTTTATCCCTTGGGCGAAGCGAGTTTTACGATCTTAGGGCCGCTGAAAGAGGACGGCAGAAACTATAACAACGATTCCGTCATCCTGCGGGTGGAATATCAAAGCCGCGCCGCCCTGTTCATGGGTGACGCCGAAAAGCCCG
>WRMQ01000018.1 GCA_009777055.1 Oscillospiraceae bacterium | reverse complement strand
AGGAATACTATAATTCCTATGTGAACACCTTCCTCCTGCGGGACGTGGCGGAGCTTGGCGGCGTGACCGACGCGCTGCGCTTTGGCAGGTTCCTCATCGCCTGCGCCGCCCTGGCTGCCGCACAGGTGAACTACAAAACCCTTGCGGAATCGACGGACATTTCGCAGCCCACTGCAAAAGAGTGGCTACGCCTGCTGGAGGGCCTGGGTGTGATCTATCTGCTGCAGCCCTACGCAAACAACACTCTGAAACGTCTGACGAAGACGCCGAAGCTCTTTTTCTGCGACACGGGTTTGGCGGCGCACCTGTCCATGTGGCTGAGCCCGGAAACACTGATGAACGGCGCGGTCAGCGGGCATTTTTTCGAGAATTATGTCGTCGCGGAGCTGCTCAAGAACTACGCGGCATCCCCCGCCATGGCGAATCTGAGCTATTACCGCGACGCCAACGCGAAGGAAATTGACATCTTCGTGGAGCGGGATAGTCGCATCCATCCCCTTGAGATTAAGAAATCCGCCAGCCCAGACCGCCGTGAGGTGAAGAAGTTCGATGTGCTGGAAAAGGCGGGCGCCCAACCCGGCCCCGGCGGAATTGTCTGCATGTGCGGGGAGACGATCCCTATCGACGCGATGAATTGCTTCATTCCGTGCAACTTGATATAGGCTCGTCCAAAAGCAATATGCATTTTTTGCTCGGTGCTGGATACTGCCATCGCTTGAATGACATTTCCTGGTGCTGCACTTTTGGGGCGCTTTTGTTGCACTTTTAGTTTAACGTAAACACGTGAATGTATTTCAGGTAGAATCTGCCCTTGAAATAATACACAAAAAGGCCGTAATGATAGTATCGCAAACGAAATCCTCATGTATTTCCGCAACCAAAAGAAAAGCTCGCAGGATGTTTCCATGAGCGACCTGACGTTGTTATTGGGAACCGGAGTACAGGCGGCAATACGGTTATTCGCCAAAGCGAGTTCACGCCCTCGCAATCCACCGCTCCGGGTCAACCTCGTCCTCCCGCAGCGGCACATCGGGTGCTAGCTCATACAGGCACTTCTTGATGTAGATCTGCTTGCCCGCGGGGCGCAGCATCGCGATGGCTTCGCGCAAAAAGCCTTAGCTGATAAAGCTACCACCGACAATAATGATATTTCGGCATACGTGAATACTGATCAAATAAAACGATTTCAGCTCCTGTGTACTGCAACTCACACTTCCAATTATTTGGCTCGCTAACAAGATAGTATCTTCCATTCTCATGCTTGAGGTCAAACATCGGCGGATGTGATGCACCAGAAGCAAGAACTGCCGTATCTGACCGAACATCTATTTCCAAGTCCGTGTTAGCGTGAAGGCCAAACCCAAAAGGCCCCTCCACAACATTCCCATCAGGCAAAATTGCCCGGCCATAACCATCGGTGGTTTGGAACGATTCGCGATATAGCTTTTCAATTGTTTTGCTATCTTCATTGTAATACTCGATATATTGAAGAACCAGCAACTCATGGTAATCTTCGGGCAAAGCAATAGGTGTAAAATTAGTCTCATGCGTCGGCGATGACGTATTATCTTCGCCGCCATTAAAGCAGGCTGTGAGGCACAGCGCTAAAAGCAGTACCAATGTCGGGGCAAGTATTTTTCTCACGGTATCAGCTCCTGTTCATCTTTCTTTCGCTCATTATAGCACGTCCGAATATGAAACGCAATGATCGGTATAATTCTCTTGACAGTTGGTGGATTAAATTAACTGCACCGGCCAAATTCAGGCGCTTTCACTTGACGGATGCGCATGTTTGCATTATACTATAACCATCACTTGAGCATAAAGGAGAACAGGTCATGAAACTTGCGGAAGCACTGTTAATGAGGACGGAGTATCAGAATAAGCTGGCCGAGTTGACCAGAGCCCTGGATCAGAACATCAAGGTGCAGGAGGGGGATAAACCAGCCTTAGATCCGGCGGCGCTGATCGCCGAGAGTCTCAGGCTTCAGGACGCGTTGGCGGAATTGATCAAACAGATTAATCGCACCAATCAGACCACGGTGCTTGATAACGGCGTCAACCTGGCCAATGCGCTGGTGCAACGGGACACGGCGGCAAAAAAGCGGTCGTTTTTAACCGGAATCATCGAGAAGGCGGGAACCCGGGATTATCGGCTTACACGTGCGGAAATTAAGATGCTGGTGACGGTAAGCATCCCGGAGCTTCAGCAGCAGGCTGACCGGCTGGCAAAGGAATTCCGTGAGATTGATACTGCCATTCAGGCGAAAAACTGGACAACGGATATTGAATAGCGCGAAAAAGTTGGTAGCGGAATAACGGGCGGATACAAAGCCGGCAACTGGCGAAGTTGTATTGGAGGTGGGCGCGGGCAGCCCGGCGGTTCGATTCCGCTTGTCACAATTCAGCCCGATTGCCTCACCTTTTACCATTGACATACTTTGTTTTATTACCATAGTATCGACGTTTTTCGCGAGGGTGGGTACGGGGACTTTTTCGCCCATGATAACAAAGCGCATGCTCGGCTTGGCGGGACGTCGGCGAACAATCACGCGCCCGGCCTAGATCGTTCCGGCGCGTACTTGGCCATGGTAATTGTTTTCCGAGATAGTCCATAGCGTTAGCTATTCTGTGTATTGCTTGAAAAATGAAAGATCAGGATCATAGACATCACGCCTTTTCACTCCCAATTCCACCTTTTCAAACATTTCAACAAGTTTTTCTCCATCAATTAATTCCAGGGCAGTGTTGTTCTTTTCCAATTTATATGCAGACGTCGGAAACGTGCCTGTGGTAATAAAAATCCCTTTATCTACGCCGCGATTCTCTGTTGACAAAACACCTATAAACTCCCTTACTCGAGCGATCGGAACGGTGCCATCATATCTCTTGCACTGAAAATATACGCTCATATTTACAAACGGATTTAACTTCAAAACAGCAGTGCCATCTATGCCGTCATCATATGAACCCTTGGTTATTTCAATGGCTTCGAAATCATATTCACGAAGTAGCCTGCCACACAGATGCTCGAAACCTCTTGGTGTTGTATTCTTTATGATTTCTAACAAAGACAGGCTTTTCGCTGGATCGGATTCAATCTCGATCATATCAACAGCCTCATCTGTCGCTTCTTTTTTTCTTCTTGCATCACGATGTATCTTGATCCATTTAGAAACCAGCTCCCATGCGCAATTATAGTCAAATGCCGCATTCCAGCCTTCATCGGTCAACGCCCAAACGCCTTGTTTGGAAGTATCAACAAGTTTTTCCCAAGCGAGATATTGTTTTGCCCAATAAACCTGATTGTTAAATGTTAGCTGCCCGGACTTTTCATACCGCTCTGATAAAAAGCTATCTTTCAACTTCATCTTTTGGGCGATACCTTCTCGAAGTTCTTTTGGTGTTGCGGAGCCGCCTTTAGCTTTCAAAATTTCAACAAGCGGTGGTATCCAATTCACAAAAACAGCATGTTCCCGATTGAGATTGTCTGACATGATTTCCTCCCTCTAAATATGTCCTTGTCCTTTCGGCATTTTGATTTGAATGTCAAATCATCTTGTTACCATTGAATTCATGGGCATAGCGCGGCTCCTTCAAATTATTTCTATGAAAGTATATCATAGAAACAGTTGAAAGTAAAGGAATTATTAGGGGATTTGCCCGATTTGCCCGCTGGCCTGAAAGGTCTCTATTGCGGTTCCAATCTGTTGACAACGTTGCCCGCACTGCCTCGCGACTTCTGCACCAAATACGATCGTATCCTTTGCAATTGGCTGAAATTCTTCCTGCTGTTCGGATTTATCTGGATGTGGTTCTGAGCAATCGAATGAAATTCAGGGGACGCGCAGTTCTCCACCCTCATAGGACATCCCCCACCCCGCATAAATTTATGCGGGGTGAATTTTTATGCCGAACAACACACTTACAATCGAAATCAACGGGACAACATACACCATTCACGAATTTTTTGACGGTAAAGATTCGGTCAATGACATCATCGCGAAGCGGGTGGAGAGTGATATCAACCCGTCTGAGGAGTATTTATGCTAAAGCAGCGGGTAATAACAGCAGCAATTTACTGCCGCCTTTCACGGGATGACGGCGGCGACGCGGAGTCGAACTCCATCGGCAACCAGCGGGATATCCTGCGCCGGTACGCCAGCGAAAATCGCATGATTTTATTCGATGAATACGTGGACGATGGCTTCAGCGGTACAAGCTTCGAGCGGCCCTCGTTCAAGCGCATGATTGCCGATATCGAGGCGGGGAAAGTCAACACTGTCCTGTGCAAAGATCTTTCGCGTCTGGGACGAAACAACGCCATGGTGGCCTATTATACCGAGATGTTCTTCCCCGACCACGACATCCGGCTCATCGCGCTGAATGACGGCATTGATACCGGGCGCGGCGAGAACGAGATCATGGCATTTAAATCTGTGATTAATGAGTATTACGCCAGGGATATCAGCAAAAAAATCAGATCAGTCTTGCGCAGCCAGGCATTGAAAGGCCAGTTCACCGGCTCTCACGCGCCCTATGGCTATATCAAATCTCCCAACGATAAGCACAAGCTCATCATCGACGAAGAGGCCGCAACTGTCGTACAACGCATGTTTCATATGGCCAGCAACGGCTACGGCGTGCACCAAATCGCGCGTGCCCTGTCAGATGAGAAGATACTCATTCCCACGATGTACAAGTATCAAACATTGGGCTATAAATCGAACCAGTTCGACGAAAATTACCCCTATGATTGGCGCACGACGACCATCAAGCGCATGCTCGAGAGCCGCGTGTATGTCGGCGACATTGTCAATCACAAGAGCGGGAATAAGTCCTTCAAGAACCAGAAGCTCATTTCATATCCGGAGTCGGAATGGATCATAGTTGAGGACATGCACGAGCCGATTGTAGACCGCGATTTATTTAACAGAGTGCAGCAGCTGATCAAAATCAAGAAGCGCAAAAATTCCCTGGGCGTTGAGAATATCTTCCTGGGCGTGCTGAAATGCAAGGACTGCGGCGCGAATATGTCGCACCAGGCGTATCAGTGCAAAGACGGCTCCATTGGAGGCCGCTTCATTTGCAGTCGCTACCGGCACAGCAAAGGCCGTGAGGTTGGCGTAAAAAGCTGCACGGCGCACTACACGCCATACGCGAATATTCATGCAATTGTTCTGACAAGATTGAGTGCGCTCATCGCTGCGAATCTCTGCGAAGAAGATGTGCTTCAAAAGCTTGCGGCTCAAAAGAAAGCCGCGCAGCCCAGCCGTAAACGCATAGAGCAGCTGGAGCGGCGCGACAAGGAACTCGACAGCATTATTCAAAAAATCATTGAGCAGAATGCCCTTGGAGAGATCACCCCCGCGACGTTCTTCAAAATTTACGACGGCTATATCGCGGAGCAAAATGAAATCGCGAGCAAGCTTGCGGCCCTGCGGGCAAAAGACATCGAAGAGCCAAATGTGCAGCTATTCTTGCGGCAGATTCACAAATGCAGCAAAACGGAAGAGCTCACGCGGGAGATGCTGCTCAGTTTGATTGATCACATAGAAGTGCATGAGCCGACGGGGGAACGTAAGACTGGCAACCGGGCGCAGGTGCTGGAGTTTTATTACAGGTTTGTGGGGAAGCTAAAATAGGTCGCTGTGGGAGCCCGTCCGGGTTAAGGTCAGCACAAGAACATCCTCGTCGATCCGGTAGACAAGCAACCAGTCGGACTGGATGTGGCACTCGCGATGTCCAGCGTAGTTGCCGACGAGTTCATGATCGCAATTACGTGGCGGCAAAGGTTGACCCTCGGCGAGAAGATTTAGAACAATATCCAGCTTTGACAGGTCGTAGCCGCGCTTTTGCATGAGCCTAACGTCTTTACGGAAACGGCTGGAGGGGAAAATCTCATACCTCTTCATCGGCAAGAATATCCTCCATCATTTCATCCACGCTGCGATATGATTTGTATTTTTCTGGATGCCTGATGATATCTTCCGCTTCGCGCATGGCTTCAAGCGTTTCCGCGTTTGGTACGCGGGCAATGGCGAAGGGAATGCTCTGGCTCATAACAGCCTGACGCAAAAACAAGGTCATTGCGGTAGTCATATTCAGCCCCAGATCCGCAAATAGGTCTTCCGCCTGGCGTTTCAGAGTGCGGTCCATGCGCAGGCTGATGCTGGTCGATTGATTCATGGCAAGACGCTCCTTTCTGCTATCAGTATATTCATTATAACGCATTGAATGCACGTTGTCAATACAAATTATGACACATTCCCAAAACCAACGTGACAGACCCGATTGACATTGATAACGAGGGCAACCCCCTTACGCTGATGGACGTCATCAGTATGGACGACACGATTTCTGATGAGATCGACCTGAAGATCAAGGTGGAGCAGCTCTATGAGCTGCTCGGGCGCATGAAGGAGTCCCGCGAGAAGGAAATTCTGATTATGCGCTATGGGCTGTATGGCCGCGATTTTCATACCCAGAGGCAGGTGGCGCGGAAGCTGGGGATTTCCCGGTCGTATGTATCCCGCATCGAAAAGAAGGCGCTGCAGTCTCTGCAGAAGGTGATGAAGACGTAGCGCCTCCTTAACCGTACAGCGGCCCATAGGCGGCGCAGGCGCGGTAATCGGCGGCCTCCAGGTTCTCCGTGCCGAAAGCCGCCCAGGCGTGGGGACGGAAGAGCTTTTCGCCGGGCACGTTGTGCATCGAAACGGGAATGCGCAGCATGCTCGCCAGGGTGAGGAGCCGGTCGCCCACATGGCCGTAGACCGTCACGCCGTGATTCGCGCCCCAGTTGGCCATCACGCCGTAGACGTCTTTGAACGCGCCCTCGCCGGTGAGCCTCGGGGCAAACCAGGTGGTGGGCCAGGTGGGGTCAGTGCGCTGGTCGAGCACGCGGTGGGTGTCGTCATCCAGGAGCACGGTCTGGCCCTCGGCAATTTGCAGCACGGGGCCAATGCCGTCGATCATATTCACGCGGAGCATCGTCACCGGCATGGGGGCGATGTTCCGCCAGTTGCTGGAATAGCCGCCGCCCCGGAAGTATTCATAGTTGGCGCGCCGCCATTGCGTGGCCTCAAGGCAGGCGTTGATGTCGGCCTCCGTGAGCTCCCACCAGGGCTTCATACAGCCCTCGCCAGCGGCGTTTTTGGCCGCGCCGGTGCCGTCCAGGGCGCAGGCGCCGGAATTGATCAGATGGATGAAGCCGCCGGCCGCCGCGCCTTCGGGGGCCTTGCCGCTCACCCGCTCCACGGCCTCGGGGCTCCAGTAGGTGCGCACGTCGTGGAAGCAGGGAGCGCTGTCGGACACGAGATTGCCCAGCAGCATCGCCGTGCCGTTGAGGTTGTCGTTCTCGGTGGCAAAGGCGATGGGCGCGCGGGGGCCGTTCCAGTCGAAGCCGGAGGCCAGGACCGCCTCGGCGAAATCGCCGTTGGGCAGCCAATCCGTCCAGCTGCGCTGGCCCTGAAAGCCGCCCGCCACGGCGTTCTTGCCCAGGGCCTCCTCATGCCAGCCCAGCTCATCCAGCCTGGGGTTGCCGAAGAGGATGTCCCGCATAATCACGGTCATCTTCGCGATAAAATCCCAGTCGCCGTCCGGAGGGACGACTTTTGATTTTTTGATTATATCAGGCAGGTTTTTGCCCGTGTTGATATCCGAGCCCTCTTTGCAGTTCTCCTTGATCCAGCGATAGGCTTTCGAGACTTCCTCTTTGTCGTAGATCTCCAGCTTTATGCGACGCAGAAGCTCCGTGAGGTCGACCCACTCCGCCCGGACGCCAAGATATTTCTGGAAGAACAGCTCGTTGCAATAGCTCCCCGCGATGCCCATGGACACCCCGCCCATGTTTACGTAGGACTTGTTTTTCATCCAGCCCACGGCGGCGGCGCATTTGGCGAAGCTGAGAATTTTCTCCTCCACATCGCCGGGAACGCTGTCGTCCTCCATATCCTGCACATCGCGGCCATAGATGCTGAAGGCGGGCAGGCCCTTCTGGGCATAGGCGGCCATCACCGCCGCGAGGTAGACCGCGCCGGGGCGCTCGGTGCCGTTGAAGCCCCACACGGCTTTGATGGTACCGGGGTTCATGTCGAAGGTCTCGCTGCCGTAGCACCAGCAGGGGGTGACGGTGAGGGTGGCCACGACGTTCCGCGCGGCGAACTCGTTTTCGCACCGCGCGGCCTCGGCCCCGCCGCCGATGGTAACGGAGCTGATCACGCACTGCAGAGGCGTGCCGTCGGGATAGCGCAGGCTTTCGCTGATCAGCTTTGCCGCCGCCTGGGCCATACGCATGGTCTTGGCCTCAAGGGCTTCCCGCACGCCGCCCCAACGGCCGTCGATGGTGGGGCGGATACCGATTTTGGGGTAGGCTGCCGTTTTTGAATTGTTTGTCATGTAAATCTGCCTTTCCGGTTAAAATTTATCTATGCCTGCGGGTTATGTAGGGGTTCAAAATTTTGAACCCATGCCATCAAGATTTTAATTTTGAATTTATTCCCAGGGTTGTTTTTTTGAATTCTTTCCCAGGGTTGTGTTTTTGAATTTATCGCCAGGGTGTGTTTTAATTCATTCCCAGGGTTTGTTTTTGAATTCATTTCTAAGGTTGTGTTTTTGAATTCATTCCCAGGGTTTTGTTTTTGAATTCATTTCCAGGGATGTGTTATAATTCATTCCCAGGGTTCAAATTTTTGAACCCCTACGATGATGGTTGTCAGGGCCGATACTCCTTTACCGCAAAGCTCTCCCGGATGATTTGCCGGGCTTCCGCGGCATCCGCGATCTGGCCCAGGGCGATCATCTGCGCGGCGGCGTTGCCGATGGCCGTGGCCTCCACAGGGCCCGCGAGCACCGGCCTGCCCAGCGCGTTCGCCGTCAGGCCGCACAGCAGCGCGGACTGTATCCCGCCGCCCACCATGTATATTTTTTCGAACCGCCGCCCGGTTACGGCCTCAAGGCGCTCCGCCGCCCAGCGGTATTTGAGCGCCAGGCTGTCATAGACGCAGCGCAGAAGCTGGGCGTCGGTCATTGCCTGCCCGGTGTATTTCTGTATGCGCGCCGGCATGTCGCCGGGCATCGCGAAAAGCGCGTCGTCGGGGTCAATCTGATGCGCGAGGGGCGCCGAGCCCGCGGCCATGGCCTCCATCTCAGCATAGGAATACTCCCTGCCGTCCCGCTCCCCCAGACAGCGGCGGAGCTCCTGGATCAGCCACAGGCCCGTGATGTTGCGCAGCAGCTGCGCTTTTCCCGCGTAGCCCGCCTCGTTTTGCAGGCCGGACAGGCGGGCCCGCTCCGTGCAGACGGCGGCGTCCAGCTCCGTGCCGACGATGCTCCAGGTGCCGCAGCTGATGTAGAGAAAGCTTTCCTCCTCCGCCGGAACGGAGAACACGGCGCAGGCGGTATCATGGCCCGGCACGGTGATCACCGGCTTTTGCGGGAGGCCGTGCTCCGGCAGGATATTTCCCAGCCTTTTACCCGCCCGGGCAATCGGCAAAAAGCACTCCTCCGGAAAACCCATTTCCCGGATCAGCGCGTGATCCCAGTCCCGCGTTACAGGGTCCAGCAGCTGCGTGGTGGACGCGATGCTCAGCTCGCAGGTCTTTTGCCCCGTCAGCAGCCAGCCGAAGAGATCCGGCATCAGCAGCATGCTTTGCCCGGCCCCGGGCGGCTGTGCCGCAAGCTGGAACAGCGTATGGATCTCATTGACCTGCAGCCCCGTACGCCGGTAAAGCTCCCCCTCGGGGATTTGGGAAAGCACCCGTTCGCGGGTGCCGCGCGTGCGCTCGTCCCGGTAACAGACCGCGGGCGCCGCCTGTCCCCGCGCGTCAACCAGGGCGTAGTCCACGCCCCAGGCGTCGATGCCCACGCTGTCGAAATCGCCCTGCTCCGCCGCGATGGCAAGCCCCCGCTTGATCTCGCGAAATAGACCGGCGACGTTCCAGCGCAGCTGGCCGTCTGTTTTGACGGGGGTATTCCCGAAGCGATGCAGCTCTGAAACAGACATGCGGCCATGGTGTAAATCAGCCCGCATCACGCGGCCGCCGGAAGCCCCCAGATCAATGGCCAATACGCTCATTATGTATTGCCTCCTATCGCTGCTTTTGGTGTAGGGGTTCAAAATTTTGAACCCATGATATCAAGGCTTTCATTTTTGAATTATTTCCTGAGTTAAAGTTTTTAATTTCCCGGGGTTCAAGTTCTTGAGTTATTCCCAGGGTTCAAGTTTTTGAACCCCTACGATTTCAACCATATTTTTTATACCCCGGGTGCCGTCCGCTCACCTTGTAGTAGTTCTCCCGGAGGTATAACAGCTTGTCGATGTTTTCCCGGCTGATTTCCCGCGCGCCGCCGAGCAGCCTGGCGTTGATGCTGATCTTGGCCCAGAGCTCCAGGCTTTCCATGCGGTAAAATGCCGTGAGGAGATCCGCACCCACCGTCAGCGCGCCGTGGTTTTCCAGCAGCATTACGTCGTGCTCCGGCAGGTAGGGCGCGATGGCCTCCGGCACCTCTTCGGTGCTGGGGGTGCCGTAGGGCGTGAGGGGCACGCTGCCCATGGCCACCACGGTCTCGATCATGTTGTAGCCGTCCAGGGGGATGCCGGCCACGGCAAAGCCCGTGGCCGCGGGCGGATGGGCGTGCAGCACTGCGCCGACGTCCTCCCGCAGCTCGTAGCATTTCATGTGCATTTTAATCTCGCTGCTGGGCCGCCCGGCTTCGCCCTCCAGGGGAAGGCCCTGCTTGTCCACAAGAAGAAGCATGCCGGGCTCCAGAAAGGATTTGCTTACGCCGGTGGGCGTGGCCAGAAAGCGGTTTTCCCCCAGCTTGACGGATATGTTGCCGTCATTGGCCGCCACCCAGCCCAGCTGCCAGCACTTGCGGCCGATGTCGCAGATTTGTTCGCGGATTTGCTGTTCGTCCATGGCTTATCTCCTAATATTTAAGATTGAGATTGGGTTCAAAATTATTTTTTCAAAATTATTTTTTATATTTTTCCATCGCGCGCATTACCTTTTCGACATAGCGTTCCGTGTCCGGATACGGGATACGCGCCAGAGAAACGCCGTCCGGCGACAACGCGGGGTCCCGCAGCCAGCCGTTGACCGCGCCGCGCCCGGCATGGTAGGCCGCCAGCGCCGTAGGCGTTTCGCCAAACTCGTCCAGCAGCATCCGCAGGAAAAACGCGCCGTAGCGCAGCGACACCTCCTCCTGGAACAGCGCCTCCAGGGGCAGCGTCTCGCCGGTCTTCGTCTGCAGCCAGTCGAAGGTTTCCGGGGTGATCTGCGTGAGGCCGCGGGCATCGGCGGAGGAAACCGCGCGGGGCTTGAAGCCGCTTTCCGTGCGGACGAGGGCATAGAGCAGCGCCTCCGGCAAATCGAAGGCGGCGGCGTTTTGCTCCACCAGCTCGCTGTACCGCCGGGGATAGCCCACCTGTCCCCAGTGCTCCGCCAGCAGCCAGCCGCCCAGGATAGCCAGGGCCAGCAGCGGGAACAGAATCAGCGCGGTACCCCTACGCCCTCCGGGCATCCCGCAGCACCCCTTTCAAAAAGCTTCTCATGTCCTCCAGGGAGGCCTTGTCGTCATTGTGGTAATACAGCGCGCCGGGCCGCTCCTGCTCCCAGTGCCGCTGGGCCGCGAGCCGCCGCCGGGCAGCCTCCCCGGAAATCCCTTCGCGGGCCAGAATCCGCCGGAGGCATGTCTCCTCCGGCGCGGTGAGGATCAGCAGGCGGTCGCAGCGGGCCGCGTATTCGCTCTCATGCAGCGCCGCCGCGTCTATTACGACAGCGGGCGTGTCCTCCGGCAGCGCGCGGACGCGCTCCTCCATCAATTCCGCGATGGCCGGGTGGGTGATATCGTTGAGGATCCTTCGCTTTTCCTCAGAACGAAAGGCCCGCTCCGCCAGCAGCGCCCGGTCCAGAGACCCGTCCCCCCGCAGGATATCCGCCCCGAAGGCTTCCGCGAGCTCCTTCAGCACAGGCGAGCCGGGCAAGGTGGCCTCGCGGGCCAGCTGGTCGCCGTCCAGCACGGCGCAGCCCATCTCCCGCAAAAGCCTTGCGGCCTCCGATTTCCCGGCGCCGCTCTTCCCCGCAAGCCCGATAAAATAAAAGCTTGATCCGGGAAACACGGGCCGCTCCAATTCGACCAGCCGGAACCGCGCGGCGCGCAATAAGCGGTTATACACCGCCAGACCGATGCCGTCAAGCCCCGGGCAGCGGACATAGACGCGGCGCAGGCCAAGCTCGTCCAATTCCCGCAGCCGGGCGAAAATCCGCGCGGCCTGCGCGGCGGAATCCTCCCCCGCGCCGTAATTCAGCCTGGGCAGACCGGGGATGTCTTCGTCTTCATCAAAGCAGAGCAGGCCGTCGCCGGGCCGGGCATGTTCTTTCACATAGCGGGCGAAGGCCCCGAAGGACCCCGACAGCAGCAACAGCTCCGCCTTTGGCGCGTAGTGCTCGTATTTCATCCCCGGCGAGGAAACGGCCTTTCCCTCCCGCGGCTCGTGATTGACAGCGCGGGAAAGCTTGACCGGCCCGATCACCTCCTCAATCCGCGCGGGGGTGACAGCCCCGGGACGCAGAAGGCAGGGGATTTCGCCCGCGAGGGAAAGCACGGTGGATTCCACGCCCACCGCGCAGGGCCCGCCGTCCAGCACCGCGGCTATGCGGCCCTCCAGGTCTGCAAGCACATGTTTCGTCAGCGTGGGGCTGGGGGAGCCGGAGCGGTTCGCCGAGGGGGCCGCCAGGGGAATCCCGGCCTCCCGCAGCAGCGCCCGCGCCGCCGGGTGCGACGGCGCCCGCAGGGCCACGGTATCCAGCTCCGCGCTGACAATGCCCGGCACGCGATGGGATTTCGGGAGGATGAGGGTCAGGGGCCCGGGCCAGAAGGCCTCCGCCAGCAGCCGGGCCTTTTCGGGGATTTCCCCGCGAATGAGAGGCAAAATATCCTCTGTCTTTTCCACATGCACAATAAGGGGGTTATCCTGGGGCCTGCCCTTGGCCTCGAAGATTTTCGCCACGGCCTGTTCGTCCAGGGCGTTGGCCGCCAGGCCGTAGACGGTTTCGGTGGGGATGGCGACGAGCAGGCCGGCCCGCAGAAGGGATGCCGCGAGGGAGATATCCCGGGGCCTGGCGGCACTGAGGCGGAGGGTGGCCGAGGCCTGCTGCCGCTCCGTAAAATTCCCCCGGCCCTTCGGGCCACCCCCTTTGCTTTCAAAGGGGGCTTTTGCGGCTTTGTCTATCTCTGCGCATACGGCAGAAAATTGGTTGTCGACCATGCTGTTTGGAAATCGTATGACACGAAATCCATAGGCGTTCAGGAATTTCGTTCGTTCATTATCATATTCCATGTTCTCTGGCCGCAGATGCTGAGAACCATCCAATTCTACCACAAGCTTTGCTTTTGAGCAATAGAAATCGACAATATAGCCCCCAAATATTCTTTGTCGGGAAAACTGCAAAGGGTAATTCCTTAAATAGTCATACCACAAATGATTTTCCTGTTTTGTGGCATTGCGCCGCAAGGCGCGCGCGCCCGCTATCATAGCTTCATCTTTTGCCATTCACAACACTCTCCTCAGAAGCCCCCTTTGAAAGCAAAGGGGGAAAAGAATTGCCGCAGCAATTCTTGGGGGAATTTTTTCGCGCGAGCGACCGGGGCTTTCCTTGCTGAACTTCCCCGCGGTAAAAGCAAAGGGCCGGGATATAGGCCATTACCAGAAGACTTTGTATGGACAAAGAACTGTAGCCGTCACCTGCTGCCGCTCGCGCGTAAAATTCCTCCGCCCCTTCGGGGCACCTCCTTTGCTTTCAAAGGAGGCTTTTGCGGCTTTGTCCATCTCTGCGCATTTTGTAGCGTTGCGCGCGGTAAAAGCAAAGGGCCGGGATATAGGCCATTACCAGAAGACTTTGTATGGGCAAAGAACTGTGGCCGTCACCTGCTGCCGCTCGCGCGTAAAAATTCCTCCGCCCCTTCGGGGCACCTCCTTTGCTTTCAAAGGAGGCTTTTGCGGCTTCGCCGCTTCGCTCATTTGGCATAATCCGCAAGCATCTACCCCTCCCCGCTGTTCCTGAGCTTTTCCGCCGTGTCCGCCGTGATCAGCGCGTCGATGATTTCATCAAGATCCCCGTTTAATATCGCCTCAATTTTATATAGGGTGAGCCCGATGCGGTGGTCGCTCACGCGGCCCTGGGGGTAGTTGTAGGTGCGGATGCGCTCGCTGCGGTCGCCGGTGCCCACCTGGGCGCGGCGCTCCCCCGCGATGGCCTCGCTCTGCTTTTCCCGCTCGGCCTGCAATATCCGGGAGCGGAGCACCTTCATGGCCTTGTCCTTGTTCTTGTGCTGGCTGCGCTCGTCCTGGCATTCCACCACCGTGCCGGTGGGAAGGTGAGTGATGCGGATGGCGGACTCCGTCTTGTTGATGTGCTGCCCCCCCGCCCCGCTGGCCCGGAAGGTGTCGATCAGCAAATCCGCGGGATTGATTTCGATGTCCACCTCCCCGGCCTCGGGCAAAACGGCCACGGTCACGGTGGAGGTATGGATACGGCCCTGGCTCTCGGTTTCGGGCACCCGCTGCACCCGGTGTACCCCGCTTTCGAACTTGAAGCGGGAGTAAGCCCCCTCGCCCTCAATGGAAAAGCTGATTTCCTTGAAGCCGCCCAGCTCCGTTTCGTTGGCGCTGAGGATTTCGCTTTTCCAGCCCCGGGCCTCGGCATACATGGAATACATTCGAAAAAGCACCCCCGCGAAAAGGGATGCCTCCTCGCCCCCCGCCCCGCCACGGATCTCCACAATAACGTTCTTGTCGTCATTGGGGTCCCGGGGCAGCAGCAGGATTTTCAGATCGGCCCAGCTCTCTTCGGCGCCGGCCCTTGCCTGCTCCAGCTCTTCCTCCGCCAGCTCGCGCAGCTCGGCGTCCAGCCCGGGGCTGTTCAGCAGCTCCCGGGCCTCCTCCCCGGCCCGCAGGGCGTCCAAATAAGCGCGATAGCTTTCCGTCACCGGGGTAATCCGTTTCAGCTCCCGCATCAGGCTCTTGTAGCGATTCAAATCAGAGATAACCTCCGGGTCGCACAAAAGCGCTTGTATCTGATGAAAGCGTGCCGCCACGGCGTCGAGTTTTTTCAGCATAGCTGTTCCTCCAGGACTCATTTATTGATTTATCACTTTTTCACAGAACACATCATATGGTAGTCCATCACAAAAAAATCGTGAAAATTTCTAAAATATTGCTTGACAGGCGCGGGAAATCGTGGTATTGTATATTTGTTATTTTATGCCTAAAAACAGCCGCAAACTTTTTCGCAATTTACCAAATTGCCTTTTTAGCACTTCACTGCACATGCGGCAGCCCCGCTTCTCCCATCCGCGTCCCTTCGCGCTTATATTATACCACACACCCACCCGAAATGTCAAAGTACTATTTTCAAAGCGCTGTTTATACGAATAATATCAAGCCTTCGGCCATAAACATAGCAGGAGTTTAAAAATGCCGAAAGGGAAAGGATGAAGTTCATGGTTCACTTCCCCCCTGAGGGTCAATTGTTGATGACCGCAGAAAATCGCAGGCTTCTTGCCTCGCAGGGCGGCTTGCGCGAGGCGCAGGCCTCCGGGGCCGTGGTAGAAGGACGTGTTTTGCTGTGCGACAACGAGCACAACCTGCATGTTGATCTGGGCTGTATGCAGGGCATTGTTCCCCGCGTGGAGGGCGCCCTGGGCATCGCGGAGGGGGACGTGCGCGACATCGCGCTGATCTCACGGGTCAACAAGCCTGTCATGGCGCGCGTCACCGGCTTTGACACCAACGAAAACGGAGACACCTTCGCCTGGCTCAGCCGTGTAAGCGTGCAAAAAAGCTGCATGGAGGAGTACATCAACCGGCTGCTCCCCGGGGACATCATTGACGCGCGCGTCAACCACATGGAAAACTTCGGCGTGTTCGCCGACGTGGGCGTAGGCATCAGCGCGCTGCTGCCCATCGACGCGATCTCGGTTTCCCGCATCCCGCATCCCAGCGCGCGCTTCGTTTCGGGGCAGATGATCCACGCGGTGGTCAAGGGCCGCGACGACCAGGGGCGGCTGCTGCTTTCCCATAAAGAGCTGCTGGGCACCTGGGAGCAAAACGCGGCGCTGTATTCCCCGGGCGAAACCGTGCCGGGCATCGTGCGCTCGGTGGAAAAATACGGCGTCTTTGTGGAGCTCACCCCCAACCTCGCCGGCCTGGCCGAATACAGCGAGGAGGTGCAGGACGGCGACCACGCCTGCGTCTACATCAAGAGCATCCTGCCCGAGCGGATGAAAATAAAGCTGATCATCGTGGACTCCTTCTCGGCGAATTACCCACCACAGCCCCTGCGCTATTTTGTGGGGGGCAGCCACATTGACCGTTGGGTCTATTCCCCCGAAAGCTGCGAGCGCGTAACGGAGACCGTGTTTGAGTGAGGCGCAAGGATTATCCTGGCAGCCCCGCGGCCCAAAAGGCCACGGGGCTGTTTTTGTTGTAGATAGGGGCTCAAAATTTTGAGCCCCTACGAATCTCTACTCCGCTTTTGTTGTTTGTTGTTTTACATGGATAAATCATGTGGGGATTCCCTTTCTATTTTATTGTTGTTATGTTTATACTTAACTGCAAAGGTAACTGTTTAGTTATCTTTACATGTATCTATGCAGGTATAGTTACAGATGTCCGTACGGCTCCTTTACTCCCAATCCCCAAAAGCAAAACGAAGGCCCGAACTTCTGTCCAGCCTTCGTTTTCTGATGGAATCCGTAGGGGTTCAAAATTTTGAACCCATGCGAGATTTGCCATTTGTTGTTTGTTGTTTTATTTTAATTGTTGGGGTGGGATTGGGCTCAAATTTTTGAGCCCCTACCGTCTGAGCCCCAACCGTTGAGCCCCTACAGCCTGAGCTCTACGCGGGTTGATCGGATATGATCATGCTCTGGCCCGTCATCTCCTCCGGCTGCGGCAGCCCCATCACCTCCAGCAGCGTGGGCGCGATGTCGCTGAGACGGCCCCGCGGGCGCAGGGCACAGGGATATCCCGCGATCAAAAAGGGCACGGGGTTCGTGGTGTGCGCCGTGAAGGGGGATGCGCCGTCGTCCTCCAGCATGCGGTCGGCGTTGCCGTGGTCGGCGCTGAGCAGCAGCACGCCACCGCGGGCCTCCAGGGCATCCCAGACGCGGCCCACGCAGGCGTCTACGGTTTCCACGGCGCTGACCGCGGCGGAAAATATCCCCGTATGCCCCACCATGTCGCAGTTGGCGTAGTTAAGGACGATCAGGTCATAGGCGCCGCTTTCGATGGCCTCCTCCACCCGGTCGGTGACCTCGGGCGCGCTCATCTCCGGCTGAAGATCGTAGGTGGCTACCTTCGGCGAGGGCACGAGGATTCTGTCCTCACCGGGATCCGGAGCCTCCACGCCGCCGTTGAAAAAGAAGGTCACGTGGGCGTATTTCTCCGTCTCGGCGATGCGCAGCTGCTTCAGGCCCAGAGACGACAGGTATTCACCCAGCTTGCTGCGCATGGATTGCGGCTGATAGGCTGTCAGCACATTCGGCATGGTCTTATCATATTGCGTGAGGCAGACATAGGTCAGCGGAAAAAACCCGTCACGCCGGGCAAAGCCGCTAAAGTCCGGATCGACGAAGGCGCGGGTAATCTCCCGGGCCCTGTCGGGGCGGTAGTTGAAGAAAATAACGCTGTCGTTCGCCTGGATCCTGCCCTCCGGCAAAACCACGGTGGGCAGAACAAATTCGTCCGTGACGCCGCTCTGATAAGAAGCCCGGATCGCTTCCACGGGGTCCTCCACCCGTTCTCCCTCGCCATAGACCAGCGCGGCATAGGCTTTTTCCACCCGCTCCCAGCGGTTGTCGCGGTCCATGGCATAGTAGCGGCCGATCAGGGTGGCGATCTCCCCCACGCCAATCTCCCCGCATTTTTGCCTGGCCTCTTCCACAAACCCGGCGCCCGAGGTGGGGGAAACATCCCTGCCATCCAGAAGGCAATGGAGGTATACCCGCTCCAGGCCATTTTGTTTGGCCAGCTTCAGCAGCGCCCAGGCATGGCTGTTGTGGCTATGCACCCCGCCGTCGGACATCAGGCCGATCAAATGCAGGGCCCGCTTGCCGGAGGCGTTTTTAACCGCCGCCAGCAGAGCCTCGTTTTGGAAGAAATCGCCGTCCCGGACAGATTTCGTCACCCGGGTCAAGTCCTGATAGACCACGCGGCCCGCGCCGATGTTGGTATGGCCCACCTCGCTGTTGCCCATCTGGCCCTCCGGCAGGCCCACATCCATGCCGCTGCCGCCGATGCGTACGTTGGGGTATTTCGCGAAGAGCTCGTCCAGCCGCGGGGTATTGGCGGCCTGGATGGCATTGCCCATAGAGGAATCGCTGCAGCCATAGCCATCCATGACGCAGAGTAAGACCGGTTTGTTTTTCATGATATACCTCTGATGTTCTATTTGTATAAATGGTCAATTTTCCGTGGGTCTGCTTTTCTCATATAGGGTATGCGGACAAAAATCCTGCCCTGTGGCCCATTCAATTTCGCCATCATGCACCGTTACATTTTTGAAAAGCGTCAATCTGTTTAGATCTTTGTAATAGGGGTGACTCAGGTTGGGGCGAAAGTCAAAAATCCTTTTTTCATTATTGGAAAACCACAAC
Source organism: Oscillospiraceae bacterium (assembly GCA_009777055.1). Classification (GTDB taxonomy): domain Bacteria; phylum Bacillota; class Clostridia; order Oscillospirales; family Acutalibacteraceae; genus WRMQ01. Next base: position 15,415 of record WRMQ01000018.1, on the reverse strand, counting down.
AAAAGATTAAAATTATTAAGCGCCTCTACTTTACATAACTTAGGATACATTGTTATTCCAGCCCCTTTATTTTGAAGAATTGAGCTTCTGTCTGCATGATTTCCCAGAGTGCGGCCAATTCATCCTTATGGATATCCGCCCAGGCAACCACATATTTCGTATGCCTCTTTGGGAATTCTCCCGCCAGGAGATTCCCTTCAAAATCGAAGACAGCTTCATATTCTCCATATTTCACATGAAAATGCGGCTTATGGTGCTGTTCATCGTCATTAAAATACATGCGCACAATAACGCCAAAGAACTGCGATATAACTGGCATTCTATTCACCTCCAAAACGAATTCACCCACCGGCACATAGTCCATCAGCCCTCGCTCGCGGCCTTCACAATCGCCGCGAAATCCGCTGCCTTCAGCGACGCGCCGCCGATGAGGCCGCCGTCCACGTCGGGCTGGGCGACAAGCTCCGCGGCGTTGGCCGCGTTCATGGAGCCGCCGTACTGGATCACCACGCTGTCAGCCGCGGCCTGGCCGTAGAGCTCCGCCAGCAGCCCGCGGATGCCCCTGTTTACCTCGTTGGCTTGGGCCGCCGTGGCGGTGAGCCCCGTGCCAATGGCCCACACGGGCTCGTAGGCGATGATCACCCGCGCAAGCTCCGCTTTGGATACGCCCGCCAGGGCGATCTTCGTCTGAACGCGAACAACCTCCATGGTGATATCCCGCTCGCGCTGCTCCAGGGATTCCCCTACGCACAGGATTACCGTGAGGCCCGCGTCCAGCGCGGCGCGGGCGCGACAGGCCACCGTCTCGTTCGTGTCGCCGAAGAGCGTGCGGCGCTCGCTGTGGCCGACGATCACATATTCCACGCCGATCTCCTTCAGCATCGCGGCGGAAACCTCGCCGGTGAAGGCGCCCCTGGCCTCCCAGTGGCAGTTCTGCGCCCCAATCTTCAGGTTGCTTCCGGCCGCCGCTTCCAGCGCCGCTTGCAGGTCAACAAACGGCACACAAAATACGACCCCGCATTTTGCGCCTGCTACCAGGGGCTTCGTCTCTTTGATAAGCGCCTCGGTCTCGGCGGGGCTTAAATTCATCTTCCAGTTCCCGGCGATCACCGGGCCGCGCAGTTGCTTATTCATCATTTTCCCTTTCATTTATAAGAAGATTTCTTGCGATTATCTTTCCGTCCATGGTAAGCACGCCAAGCGCCTTTCTCTCCGCCAGCTCCGCCTTCACCCGCTCCATGCGCTCAGGCGTGAGCTTGTAGCCAAATTTATACAGCAGAAACGCGCCGACAAGCAGAATCGGCGGCAGCACATACATCAAAAACGAAATGCCCTTTTGTGCCAGGGGGGTGGCCTCGGTGGCGTGTTCCCCGCCGAATTTCACCACGCTGAAGGTGATCATCGTCGCCACGGAGGAGAACGCCCCCGCCAGCTTGCTGAGCATCGTGAGCATCGAGAAGATAATGCCCTCGTTGCGGATGCCGGTTTCGTGCTCGCCGTAGTCCACGCCGTCGGCCAGCATCACGCTCTGCATCACGGACATGGAGCCGTAGCCGATAAAGGCGATGGCTGTGGCCGCCGCCAGGGGGATAAAGATGCTCCGCGCGGGAACCGCGGCGTTCACAACCGCCATGGCGAGGTAGCCGAGGCAGGGCAGCAGAATCGTGGAGGAATAAACCCTTTTGCGGCCCAGCGCCCCGCTGACAATGGGGAACAGCACCAGGCCGATCCCCTGCGCGCCGCCCTTGATCAGGTTGAGCAGGCCCTCCTGGGAGGTGTTGTCGATGACATAGAGGAAGTAGTAGCCGCCCGCGCTGTTGGTGAGGTTGCAGGCCATGTTGAAGAGAATCATCACGCCCACGACGACGAGCACCTGCTTGTTGTTCCAAAGAATTCTTAACGCGTCAAGCAGAGAGAACTTTTCTCTTTTTGCGTCCTGCTCAGGCAGGGGGGCGTTTAGAGAGAGCTTTTCTTTTGTTGTGGCGGCGCTGTAGAGGGAGGTGATTAAATAGATGACCGAGGTGACCACCGCCAGGCGGAACAGCCCGGTATCCCAGGCCTCCTTGCCCTCGCCGTCGCCGACGCGCTCCACGATGTTCATCGTGAAGGCCATGGGGATGCCGATCAGGCCGGAAAAAAGCCGGGGGATCATCGCGAACTGGTCACGCTCCTTCTGGGAGCTGGAAAGCGCGGGGATCATCGCGTAATAGGCCACGTCCACCAGGGTGTAAGTAGCATCCCAGAGAAAGTAAAAGACCGTGATGTAAATAAAAAGCCCCACCGGGTTATTGCGCAGGCCCTGGGGAGGGCCGAAGACGGCAATCACCATAAAGGCGTTGGTTACCGCGCCGATGGCGCACCAGGGCCGGAACTTTCCCCACCTTGTATGCGTGTTGTCGATGACCATGCCCATCATCATGTCGTTGACGCCGTCCCAGATTTTTTCAATAAACAGCAGCGGCGCCAGCCAGGCCTTGTTGATTTCCAGAACCTCCAGCAGAAACATTTCCAGCTTGCCATAGACCCCGTAGCTCAGGCCCTTGCCCATAGCGCCGATGCCGTAATTGATCTTTGTCGCCCAGGACGCGCGTGTTTCTTCCACGGGCGGCTGCTCGGGCGTTTGCTCCGGCGCCGGGCCGACGACGGTTTTCAGGTCCATATTTCTCCTCCTTTTTATCTTTTTTATCTTCAATTTGAACCCAGGGCAGAGAGGGCGTTGGGCGGGCGTTGGGCAGGCGTTGGGCTCAAATTTTTGAGCCCCTACGAGGTTGGTTACGGGGGTTGGTTGCGGGGGTTGGTAGGGGTTCAAAATTTTGAACCCAAGCAGAGAACCATCCGGCGGCAGAGAACCGTCCGGTGGGCGTTGGGCTCAAATTTTTGAGCCCCTACGGAGGTTTGTTACGGGGGTTGGTTGCGGGGGTTGTCCTTCATTGACAAAAAAGATATCAGTTTTCGATTGCATAAACTAAATGCAACACATCCTTGCCGTTATAATTCATATAATGTTTACCCATTACCTTTGCTTCCAATTTTTCAGCAATTTTTAATGATGCTATGTTTTCCGGTCTTATAGACAGGTAGACTTTGTCAATGCCCATTTCACTAAGAGCATATTCCACACATGCCTTTGCGCCTTCAAAAGCAAACCCTCTGTGCCAATAGGCCTTTTTTAGAATATATCCAGGTTCCAACACTTTTTCGTTGTCGATTTCGCTCCATGTCAGTCCGATTTGGCCAACCATCTTTCCTGATTCTTTCTCTATTGCTGCCCAATAGCCAACTCCACATTTTTCATATCTTTCGAGTTGGCGATTGAGCCATTCTTGCGCTTGCTCATCTGAAAATGCGTGTTCCCAGGCATACATCACATCAGGATCCTGCAACATTTCACATAAATCAGCGAAATCAGTTTGAGATAGTTTCCGCAGAAACAAACGGTTTGTTTCGATAACAAAGTCCACATGCAAAATCCTTTCAGTAAAATTGTGGTGCGGCGGCTGTGGTAGGACTTTTCAAGAAATCCAGAAATAACAAAGGTTTAGGGCTAGTCACAAGCAATAATTGCCCTTTTATTCTGCTGTTTTAAACCATAAACCGCCATTTGTATTTTCTAATAAAACAATTAGTGGGGTATCGTTTTTACTTACAATATTCCATATATATCCTTCCGTTTCTCCACCCGGATAAATACTTTTAAATGCTGGTTTTATATTCTGGACTGTATTTGTATTAGAATATTTTGCCCAATCATTACTAACAAAGTCAAAATAACCGTAAATACTGAGTTCGTCATCCTTCTTGCTGGATATATAACGGATTTTAAATTTTGCTATAATAAATTCTTCTTCATCTTCGGGATGTCTACTAATATATTCATCTTGTAATAAGTTTTTCGCTTCATCCCCGCGTATTACATCGGTTAAGGTTATTTCAAAGTTGTAAGGTTCGCCGTTATAACCTCTAATAGAAATATTCCCGTTATATACTAATGTCTCTCCTACCGGTACGGGATCGGTACGTTTGGCTGAATGCTTATTATTGTCTATGGGAGTATTACATCCTACCAGTAATATTGAAAATACCAGACTCACAATGAGAATTATTATAAAGATTTTCTTCACAAGACCACCCCTAACCCCTAATGATGCGGAAGTGAGTACCCACTTCCTATGCTTGCTATTCTAATAACCAAGTGTTCTGACAAAAACTCAGTTCCTACCAGAACACTTGGCATGGTAGGGGTTCAAAATTTTGAACCCTGGGCAGAGTTACATGTCAATAAACTGCACCGTATATTGAATCGGCCAGGGCTGGCCGTCCTTCGTTACGCCGCTGACCCGTACGTCGTAGACCTCCCAGGCGGCAATTTTGATATTGCCTGGCCGGAAGATCAGACAGTTGGGCTGCCCCGTGTTGCGCACGGAGCGGTTGAAATAGCCGCCGTTCCCCGGGAACCGCCAGACCTTGCCGTCGGCGCGCCTTGTGACCGTGACGCTGGCGCCGGAAATGCCGTAATTCCCGTCCAAGGAGACGCTCCAGGGCCAGTCGGCCTGCATCAGCGAGACAGGGGTCGTCTGCCCGGGATACATGACCACGCCCCAGCGCTCGTCCGCGGCCGGAAGGCCGCCGCTCGTGACATGCATGGCCGAATAGCCGTTGACAGAGCCGAAGCCCGTCTGCTTCATGGCGGGGGAAAGCATCCAGCGCCGATGGCCCAGATTGGGCAGATTGCCGCTGTCGGCGTCGCCCAGACACAGCCGTATCATGCTGTTGAGGGTGTCGCCCGCCTCGGTTTTGGCGACGTTGGAGTTCTGGCAGCCCTCATAGGCCTTCTTGTAAAATTCCTGGGGCATATCCCAGGGCCGCCCCGGCGTATGGGAAATCCCCCCGTTGCGGGCCATCAGCGTGGCGGCGTACTCCGCCTGCTCGCTGCAGCTGTCGCTGATCGTCACATTCGCGGGCACCCCCGCCACAAAGCGGATGCGGTTGAGGTGGTTCAGGGCGCTCTGGCGGGTTTCGGGGTTGAGCCTGCCCGCCTTATAGGGCAGGCCCAGGCTCGGCAGCGCCGCGTAGCCCACACCGAGAGAAACCGGGTTCGCGCGCCAGAAGGCATACAGCTCATCCATCGAAAGCACAGGGATCGTTATTCCCTCGTCATGGCGCTCCAGCATCTCCGGCGGCGGCGGCGGCTCCGTGGTGGTTGGCCGCGTTGTCGTGACCGGGGCTGTTGTTGTGATTGAATCTGTGGCGGAGGCCGTGTCTGTTGTTGTGGCCGTGTCTGTTGTTGTGATGGCGTCTGTTGTGGCCGCGCCGGCCTCCCCCGCGGGCGGCGCGGCCCATTGGGTGAAGGTGACCTCCTGCGCCGTGATGAGCGTGGTGGGCAGGTCAAATACTGCCGCCGCGGGATAGGCCGGCTCCTCGGGCAGTGTTTGGGCCTCCGGCCCGCCGCCGCAGGCGCTCCAGAGCGTCAGCCCGCCCCACAGCGCCACGCACAGCATGATCTTTGTTTTTGTTTGATTTCTTATTTGATTTCCTGTTTTATTTCTCATGATTTTTCCCACTGCTGGCTTTGTCTACGCCGATCTGCTTTATCAGCTCCTCCATGGAGCGGAAGACCCGCTCGGGCCGCAGGAAGCTGTGCAGGCGCACATCGATCTCCTGCCCGTACAGATCGCCGTCGTACGCCAAAATATGCGTTTCGCTGCGGAGCTCATTCAAGCCAAAGGTCGGTTTTCTGCCGATATTCGTCACCGACGCGCGCCACGCGCCCTCCACATAGGCGCGGGAGGCGTAGACCCCAAAGCGGGGCACGGCGAAATCCGGCGGAAAATGCTGGTTGATCGTTGGCGCGCCCAGAACGCGCCCCATGCGCTCCCCCCGCTCCACCCTGAGGCGGTAACCGAAGGGCCTGCCCAGCATGGCGTTGGCGTCCCCGATGCGCCCTTGCTCCAGGGCCGCGCGGATGCGGGTGGAGCTGATGGGCTCATCCTGGTAATCCATCTGCGGCACTACGCTGAGCATAATTCCCCGCGCGTCGCAAAGCTTTCGCAGCCTGACAGCGTCCCCGGCCGCGGCGCTGCCAAAGCGGTAATGGTAGCCGCAGCTCAGCGCGCCCGCCTGATATTTTTCGAGGAGCACCTGGTCAACGAAGTCCTCGGGCGAAAGCCCCATGATCTCCCCAAAAGGCATGGGCAGCAAATCCAGGCCCATGGCGCCGAGCATCTCGTCGCGCTCGCCGTCGAGGAGAAGCCTGGCCGGAGGCGTTCCCGTGGTCAGGGCCATGGGATGGGGCGTGAACAGCGGCACGGCGGGCCGGAAGCCCTGCGCCTGATATGCCGCGGCCGCGCGCAGCACCGCCTGATGGGCCAGGTGCAGGCCGTCAAAAACACCCAATGCAATTGATCTTTTCATACACTACCTTGCCATTTAAATCATTTTAACGTTGCCCTGCTTCACTTCAAAAGCCTTTCCGCACCTGCCGTGCAGCAAATGCGAAGGCTCGCAGCAGCTGAGAAATACCTGCCAGCCCTCCAGATAGCCCAGCAGATCCGCCTGACGGCGGGCGTCCAGCTCGCTCATCACGTCGTCCAGCAGGGCCACGGGGCACTCCCGCGCCAGCTCCCGCAAAACGGAGGCCTCCCCCAGCTTTAACGCCAGCGCACAGGAGCGCTGCTGGCCCTGGGATCCAAACGAGCGCAGGCTCCGGCCGTCGAGGGACAACAGCAGCTCGTCCCGGTGGGGGCCGACACTGGTAATCTGCCTGCGGATATCGTTCCGCCTGCCGCTTTCCCAGCGTTTTTTGTAGAGCTCCGCCAGCTCACCCTGCCCGGCGCAAGCCCATTCCTCAGCCGTGAGGCCGCTGCTCTGGTATTGCAGGGAAAGAGCCTCCCGCCCGCCGGAGATGCCGGCATAAAAGGATCTGGCCTGGGGCTCCAGCCTCAACAGATATTCCCGCCGGGCCGCCATGACAGCCGCCGCGGCCTTCGCCAGAGCCTCCTCCCAGCTGAGAAAGAGCTCCCCGGGCACACTGCCCTCCAGGCAGGCCTTGCGCAGCAGGGCGTTGCGCTGGGCCAGGGCCTTGTTGTATTTCGCCAGGGTAACCGCGTAGACGGGCCGCAGCATGCTCAGGGCAATATCCAAAAAGCGCCGCCGCTCGGCGGGCCCGCCCTGGCTCAGCGAGAGCGTGGCGGGGGAAAAGGCCACCGCGGGGAACACCCCCAGCATCCGCCGGGGCGTCTCCTGTGGAAATCCGTTCAGACTGCAGCTGCGCTGCGGCTCACCGCTTCGCGCGTTTGTCAAAGTAAGCTCGGCAGATTGCTCGCGCTCGTTGGAGATAAACGCCGCGCTCAGCTGCGCCCGCTCCTCGCCGTGCTGTATCAGCTCGCCCGGCGCGGCGGAGGCCATTCGAAAGCTGCGGCAGCCGGTGAAGAGCCAGACGCTTTCGATGAGATTGGTCTTCCCCTGCCCGTTTTCGCCGTAAATGACATTCACGCCCGGGCAGGGCTCCAGCTCAACCTGCGTGAGGTTCCGGAAGCGCGAAGCCGCAAAGCTTGTGATATTCATTTGCTTCGCACTCCTTGTTGTTTTGCCTGTTTACGCGGTTTGATTGGGGTAGGGGTTCAAAAATTTGAACCCTGGTCCAAATCGCACCCCCGCGATTCAATCCTCCGCGTCGCGCACAAGATAGCGCTCCCCCGCGAAAGAAACGACATCCCCGGGGTAAAGCTTTTTTCCGCGCTGGGTGCAGGGCTCCCGGTTGACGCGCACCCCGCCCGCCTGAATTATCTGCTTAGCCATGCCGCCGCTCTCCACGGCGTTGGCCAGCTTTAAAAAAGCGTCCAGGCGGATGAACTCCGTTTGCACCAGGATTTCGACCGCGGGTTTTATTTGCCTTCGGCCGCCTGGCGCAATATTTACTTTTACTTTGATTGGTTGATTTGGCATATCAGGCCTCTGTCTTCAGCCGCACCGGCAGCACCATGAACAAAAAGGCGTCCCCCTCCGGCGGAAGAATCACCACGGGCGCCACCGCGCCGTTAAAGAGCATGCGTACCTCGTCCGTATCGCAGGCCCGCAGGGCGTCCAGCAAAAAGCGGTTGTTGAAGCCCACCTCGAAGGCGTCGCCGGTGATCTCCGCGCCCACGCTGTCCTGGGCCGTGCCCACGCCGGTGGCGCAGGAAAACACCATGCGTCCCTGCCCCGGCGTCAGGTCGCAGCGGATGGGGCTGCGGATCTTTTCCGTGATGATCAGGGAGATGCGCTCGATGGCCCCGACAAGGTCGCGCACCGAAGCGCTCAGCTGGGTGCGGTGCTCCGCGGGAATCGCCGCGCGGTAGTTCATGAATTCCCCGTCCAGCAGACGGGACACCATGTGGTATTTTCCAATCTCAAAGACGATGTGCCGCTTGCCTACGGCCAGGGCAATGTCCTGCGCGCCGTCCGCGCTGAGCTTCATGATCTCGTGCAGAGCCTTGGGCGGCGCAACGAAGCTCAGATCCTCGCCGTCGTAGGCGATGACCTCCCGGCGCACGGCCAGGCGGAAGCCGTCGATGGCCACCAGGCGAAGCTCCCCCGCGGTGATCTCGAATTTAACCCCCGTATGGATGGGCTTGGTGTCGGGGTTAACGGCCACGGCGAAGATGGTCTGGCGGATCATGTCCCGCAGCGCTTCCTGGGGCAGCAGCAGCGGCGAGCCGCCGGTGATGGAGGGCAGCTCGGGGTATTCCTCCGCGTTCATGCCGTTGATGCGGAAGTGGGACTCCCCGCTGTTGATGGTGGCCAGGCAGCGGGCGTCGGACTCAAAGTCCAGGCTGCCGCCGGGCAGCTTGCGCAAAATCTCGCAGAATACCTTGGCGTTTAAAACGATAACGCCGTCTTCTTTTACCGCTGCCTCCATGCTGGTCTGGATGCCCACCTCCAGGTCATAGCCCGTCAGCTGCAGCTGGCCCTCCGACGCGCGGATTAAAATGCCCTCCAGCGCGGGGATGGTGGTTTTGCTGGAAATGGCCCGCTGCACGTTTTGGCAGGCCTCCGAAAGCACGGCCGTGGAACAGGAAAATTTCATACGACTTACCTCCTCGGGAAATCAATCTATCTATCTTATTTATAGTAGACGTAGTAGGGGGGCTTTACAACCGGAGCAACTCCCGTACTGCTTGACGCAAGAGCGCTTTGCCCGATTAAAACAACAGAATAAGCTGTGAACAACAAATAGTTGTTCCTTCAGATCAAACACAGAATGTTTAAATTGTGGATAACAGGGCTGTGAATAGAAAAATATTGGTGAATAACCGGAATAATACTTACAGAATCTGACATGGCGCGAAGCGGGGCTAAATATTTCTTCTGCCCTCCAGGGCCCGGGCCAGCGTGACCTCGTCGGCGTATTCCAGATCCGAGCCGATGGGGACGCCGTAGGCCAAACGGCTCACGGTGACGCCCAGGGGCTTGATCAGCCGGGAAAGATACATCGCCGTGGCCTCTCCCTCCACCTTGGGGTTCGTGGCCATGATGACCTCCCGCACGCCGCCTTCCGCAAAGCGGGCGAGAAGCTCCTTGACGGTAAGTGCCTCCGGCCCGACGCCGTTCAGCGGGGAAATCGCGCCGTGGAGCACGTGATAGAGCCCGCGGTATTCCCGGGTGCGCTCAATGGCCATCACGTCCCGGGGGTCCTCCACCACGCAGATGGTGGACGTATCCCGCCCGGAGGAGCGGCACACCGCGCACAGCTCCCGGTCGCAGATATCGCAGCAAACGGCGCATCTGCGGACATTCAGATGGGCCTGCAGAATAGAATCGGCGAATTCCCTGGCCTCTTTTTCAGGCAGGTTGATGACAAAATAGGCCATGCGCTGGGCTGTTTTGCGGCCCACGCCGGGGAGCCTTCCGAACTGCTCCGCCAGCTTTGCCAAAGGCGCGGCTTGTTGTTCCATATGCCCTTACATTCCCATCCCCGGTAAATTGAGCCCTCCCTGGGCGCGCTGCATGCCCTGCTCCATGGCGTCACTGGCCTTGCCCATGGCCTCGTTGACCGCCGCGAGGATCAGGTCCTCCAGCATTTCGACATCCTCGGGGTCAACCACCTCGGGCTTGAGCTTGACGCCGAGCAGCTCATGCCTGCCGTTGACCTCGGCCTGCACGGCGCCGCCGCCCACGCTGGCGGTGAAGACGCTTTCCTCCACCTCCTGCTGCACACGGGCAATCTCGTCCTGCATTTTTTGCAGCTGCAGCATCATACCGGCTTTTCCGCCGCGGAACTCGTCGGGTAGGCGTGCTTTCATGTGGGAAACCTCCAGATAATCAAGATAATTTCGGATATATCAAATGAATGCTCGTGAATACTCACTACACCCCGCTCGCCAGCGCGTCCGCCCGCTCCGCCAGCAGCGAAAGCGGGTCTTTTGGCGCTCCGCCGCCGCCGCTGCCGTCCGCTGTCCCCCGGTACGGCCCCAGCCGCACCCGCTGCCGGCCGGTTACCTGGAGGATGAGCTCCTTCAGGCTGGCGGCGTGGCTTGCCTGGTTGAGGAAAACCGGCAGGGAGGGGTTTTCCGACTGGATGAGCACGAAATCGCCCCGGGTAAAGGCGCGGGAGCCGGTGAGAATCCCGGAAAGCGGCGGGTTGGCGGTTTTCAGCAGCGCGAGAACCTCCTCCCATTCGCCGAAGGGCAGCTCGTCCTCCTGGGGGGAGATCTCCTCCGGCTCCGGTGCGGGCGGTTCCTCCATCGGCTTGCGTTCTTTGTTGATTGTATCATCGGACGGGAAAGCCTGATCTTTTTGCAGCGCCGCCACAGAGCGCTCCAACGCCGCGAGGCGCCGCGAAAGGGCGGCATCCTCCCGCGGGGCCGCATTTTGAACGGGCGGCTCCTTCCGGGTGTCCACGCAAAGGCGGATGAGGGCCAGCTCCATTTCCATGCGGCGGTCGCCTCCGCGCCGCAGGGTGGCGGAGGTCTCCTCCAGGGATTCCATGAAGCGCAGCAGTAAGGCATCGCTTGCCTGCCCGGCCTGCTCCTGATATAATTTAAAATCCTCCTCGGTGCATACGACGAGATCCCGGGGATGCTTCACCGTGCGCAGGATCAGGAGGTTGCGCAGATGGCGCAGCAGCTCCTCGCACAGGCGCTCCATGTCGCAGGCGTCCTGATAAAGCGTATGCAGCAGCGCCAGGCAGGCGGGGATGTCCTTTCGCAGGCAGGCGCCGGTGAGTTCAAATAAATAGCGCCGGTCCGCCATGCCGACGCAGCGGGCCGCGTGGGCCGCGGTAACGGCTCCGCCCTCCACCCGGCAGAGATCCAGCAGAGACAGCGCGTCGCGCATGGCCCCGTCGGCCACCCGGGCCAGGAGCCAGGCGGCGTCCTCCTCCAGAGCAATGCCCTCCTCCCGCGCCACATGAAGCAGGTGGACGCGCACATCCTCGGCGGAAATGCGGTGGAAGTCGAAGCGCTGGCAGCGGGAAAGCACCGTGGCGGGGAGCTTATGCACCTCCGTGGTGGCGAGAATGAAGATCACGTAGGAGGGTGGCTCCTCCAGGGTTTTGAGCAGGGCGTTGAAGGCGCCGGCGGAAAGCATGTGAACCTCGTCGATGATGTATACGCGGTATTTCCCCTGGGCGGGGGTGAAGTTCGTCTCGTCCCGCAGGTCGCGGATATTGTCCACGCCGTTGTTGCTGGCGGCGTCGATTTCGATGACGTCCAGCACCGAGCCGCTGTCGATGCCCCTGCACAGCGCGCATTTATTGCAGGGCTCGCCGTTTTGGGGAGCCTCGCAGTTCACGGCCTTGGCCAAAATGCGGGCGCAGGAGGTTTTGCCGGTGCCCCGGGGCCCGGTGAAGAGATAGGCGTGGGACAGCCGCCCGCTTTCCAGCGCGCGCAGCAGTGTGGTCGTCACATGGGGCTGCCCCACCACCTCAGCAAAGGAGGGCGAGCGCCATTTGCGGTAAAGTACCTGATACATAACTTGTCCTCCGGACAGTTCAATCTCAATGCTCAATTCTCAATGCTCAATGCTCAATTATTTTTTGGGCAAATCTCATTTCTTCGGCGACATCATCTGTTTTGCAAGAGCACAACAATTGAGCATTGAGAATTGCGAATTGAGAATTGAAAAAGCTTTGTCTTGGTCATACGGCGCGCAGGCGGGCTGTGTCGCACGCGGCGCACCGCTGAATGCTGCTCGGTTCCCCGCCTGACATGGTTCACGGGACCACGCCGCACAGGACCCGCGCGCCGCATGACCAAAACAAAGCGTCCATGCGTTGCGTTGATATATTGGCAGATATGTTATATAGTATTATAGCTTAAAGCCGGAAAAAAATCAAGCAGAAATTTTTGCATTCACTTTTTCCCCTCCCGGAATTCCAGCGCCCCCGTTTCCAGGTTCAGCCTGCGGTAGTAGCAGTTTCTGTGCCTGCCCTCCGCGTCCCTGGTATGGCAGATGCCGCCCCGCTCCGGCCGGACCAGATAAAGCAGGGAATTCTGCTCGCAGTTCACGCGAATCTCCTCCACGAAAAACCGGTTGCCGGATTCCTCGCTGCCCTTATACCAAAGCTTTTGGCGCGTGGTGCTCCACAGCACCAGCCGCCGCAGCCGGATGGTCTCCTTCAGGGCCTCTTCGTTGGTGTAGGCAACGAGAATGAGCTCCCGCGTCAGCTGGTTTTGCACGGCCACGGGAATGACCCGCTGGCCCTCCAGGCGGCACAGCTTTTTGAAATCCAGGCACAGGCTCATCGTTTCTTCGATATTTTCTTTTATGGACATATGAGTACCCCTTAAATTCTAAGTAAAAAATAATTTTAAAATAATTGAAATATTTAATATTATAAATGAAAGCCCGCTAAAATGCAACACAAAAAAATCACCCCGCGCATTTTTTTACGCGCGGGGTGGATGTTTTGCGGGATAAGCTTACGCGGTTTCGTAAAGCTGCGAGGCCCCTGTGAAATCCGCCGTTTTAAACCAGGCGTCAATGTAGTCCGCGCGGACATTGTAGTGCTTGAGGTAATACGCGTGCTCCCAGACATCGATGGCGGCCAGAGGAACGCAGTCCAGGGTGAGCGGGGTATCCTGGTTTGCGGTGGTGATGATGCGCGGCTGCCCGGCCCTGCTTTTCACAAGCCAGGCGTAGCCCGAGCCGAAGACATCCAGCGCGCTGGCCTTGAACTGCGCCTGAAAGCCTTCAAAGCTGCCAAAGCAGCAGTTGATTTTCCGTTCGAGGTTTCCCGCTGCGGGCCGTCCGCCGGGGATCATGCCGTTGAAGAAAAAGAGATGGTTGAATACACCGCCCGCGTTGTGCTTCACCGCTGTGCGGATGCAGGACGGCAGGCGGTCGGCATTGCGGATGAGCTGCGTGAGCGAAAGGCATTGGTATTCCGGGCATTCGGCCAGGGCCGCGTTGAGGTCGTCCACAAAGGCTTTGAGGTGCCTGTCGTGGTGCAGCTGCATGGTGAGGGTGTCAATGTTGGGCTCCAGGGCATTGTAGGCATAGGGCAGCGGCTCCAGCGGGAACGGATAGCGCAATTGGTTCATAAAAATTAACCCCCTTGCAAGATTTAAAAGTTTGACTTTTTATATCTATGCAAGAGGGGCTTGTATGAATGAGGGCGTTATTCAGGCGTTTTTTTGTCTAGACGATGTACTGCATATCCACCTTGGTCAGGACACCGGTCGCCTTTTCGAAAGAAACGCTGTAATTGATGATGGCATAGTCCTTCTTGGGGCTGAAATCCCAGCGGATGGTGGAATCTGTCTCAAAGGTTTGGGTGGGATCGCCAAACAGGGTTTTGATCTCGTCCATGGTGGTTTTGCCAATGATGATGCCGCCGACGAAGGAGCAGTCGTATTTCGTCACCTCAAATTGGTCCGAGCTCAGGCTGGCGGTGTTGCAGTCCTTTACGGGCTTATCTTCTTTGTCGCGGTTGATGACGCTGGCGTAGACGTATCCTCCGCCCGGCTTCATGAAACTGACTGAAATCTTGCGATCCTGGTCCAGAATTGTCTCGCCGATATCGGCCTGTAATCTGGCCAGCTCGAAATCCGCGGCAAATTTGCTGAAGGGGTCGCCCACGGTGTATTTCTTGCCGTCCACGAGCATCAAAAAATTCGAAATATCGGTCAGGTCAAGGGGAAAAACAAGATCGTCCGAGCCTGCCGGAGGAGCTGTCTCGCCTACCGCTTCGGTTGAGGTTTCCGGGGATATCTCAGAACTGCTTTGAATTGAGGGCGAAGCATCGGAGGTTTCCGTGGGATCGGCTTCCGCCGCGCCGCAGCCGGCGAACGCGAGAAGTAGTGCCGCGGCCAGCAGCGCCGCGAGGATGATGCGAAGGTTCCGTTTCATACAAAGCTCTCTCTTTCGTTTTTTTCTGATTATAGTATAGCACAAGAAACAGCTGCCTGCAAGAGGGTTCGGCCCACAATTTTTTGCTTCTCGGATTCCTCAAAAATCAGAAGACCCCCTTGACATTTCATAATACAGATTGTATAATGAAAGAGGTCAAGGGGGCTGGTGCTGACAGGAACGGTTAGCCTCCTATGATAAAAGCGCTAAAAGCTAACCGCCCGAGCTTGTAGGCAGGGGGCGGTTAGTCTTTTTATTGAGCTCGCGTACGTAGAGCATCATCGCAAGATAGCAAAACGCCATCGCCCACAGCGCGTTAACAAAAGCAAATTTTATCTTCGCAGATTCCTCAAAAATCAGATTCCTCAAAAATCAGAAGACCCCTTGACATTTCATGATACAGACTGTATAATGAAAGAGGTCAAGGGGGCTGGTGCTGACAAGAACGGTTAGCCTCCTATGATAAAAATGCTAAAAGCTAACCGCCCGAGCTTGGTAGGCAGGGGGCGGTTAGTCTTTTTTATTGAGCTCGCGTACGTAGAGCATCATCGCAAGATAGCAAAACGCCATCGCCATGAGGATTTCTACCATGCATCTCTCACCCCTTTCGGGGAGACGTCGCCGTTCCCGCGCAAGCACGCAGCACAGGTGGCCTTTGCGGCCTGGAATAGTATAACACAGCGTGTTGACAAAATCAACACGTTTTTTCTATTTTCTACCAAATTTTATCTTCATTTTATCTTCACAGATTTCTAACAAAAAATCCAAACAAATGTATATGTTACAATGATATGACCCAAAGGGTAGGAAGCCCTTGCCAGATATGGTAGAATGAAATCACCACAAAGACATTCACCAGATCAGGGGGGGCTTCCGATGAACAGAATAGCACGAAAAGAGAGCAAAAGTCAAGCGAAAAGACCGGCACAAAAAGCGCGCAGGCGCGAGCACGTGGTCAGGAAGGCGCAAAAGAAGGGCAACAGCTTCGCTGCGTACGTGTTTGGGGAGCCGCTTAGCAATGTAAAGCGGTGGCGAAAGCGTTACGATGGGACGTGGCAATCGCTTTTGGACAGGTCGCACAGACCGC
>WRMQ01000017.1 GCA_009777055.1 Oscillospiraceae bacterium | reverse complement strand
TACGCCCGCGAGGCCACGGAGCGCGCGCTCTTCTTCCGCCTGAAGGAGGCCCTTGTTTATATCGCCGACAGCCTGAAGCACAAGCCGCTGGAGTTCAGCGCCCTGGAAGCGCCCGCCCACGACTGGCTGCATCCGGTCAACAGCGCCGCCGTATCCCTTGACGGGCAGGCCCTGGGGCTGATTTCCGTGCTGCATCCGAGGGTTCGCGGGCAGCTGGACCTTGTCAACCGCAAGGCCCCTATCGAGAAAAAGGCCGCCGTGGCCGTCGCGGAGCTGGACATGGACGCCTTCGCGGAGATTCCCGCCGCCAATTTCCGCTACGCCGCGCCCTCCAGCTACCCCTCCGTCGCCATCGACCTTTCCCTTGTTTTGAACGAAGAGGATACCTATGGCAAAATCGAGGGGATCCTCCAAAGCGTGGGCTGCGAAACGCTGCAGTCCGCCGCCCTGGCGGACTACTACGAGGCCGGGGGAGAGACCAGCCTGGCCATTCGCCTGACCTTTGTATCCGGCGGGCGCAGCCTGCTCATGGACGAGGTGCAGGAGGATGTCGCGCGGATTGTGGAGGCGCTGGGCAAGGCGGGGATTGCCAGAAAAGGCGTTTAGATTTTTCTCGCGAGTTCTCGAGTTCTTATGATAGAAAAAAGCAAAGCCTGCCCGGGCACAGCGCGCCCGGGCAGGCTTTTTTGCTTGAAACTATTTTTGCTTAAAAATTCTCTATTGCGCGGCGGTAATGAATGTTACTTCGCTGTGCATCATGATGCCGGCTCCCCCCTGGGGCCTGGTGATCTTCACGAGGTCGCCCACATTCAGCAGCACCACCATCTCGTTATCCTTTGCCGCGATGGCGTAGTAATCGTCGCCGCTGTCTTTGCTTTCGCTGGCCTCGGGGTCGATGTCCAGCTTGATATAATAGATCGTATTGCCGCTGATCACCGCGCTGCGGATATCGGCAACGGTACCTATGACAGAGCCAAGCCCGCCGGGCCCCGTCTCGCCGTCCGGCAGCTCGTCGGGGATCTCCACGTTGTCGGTGTTGATGCCGTTATACGCCAGGGCTTTGACATATTCGTCGATACACTCGCCCATGGTCTTGCCCCAGACCTTGATCTTGTTGTACTGCCCCACGTTCACCAGGGAATAGCCCTGCAGCACGCCGGTGGCGGGCTCCTTGAGGGTGAGGAAGTAGGTGGGCTCGCCCGCGACGTTGATCAGCAGCGGGAAGGTGGCCGTCCATTTGTAGGCGCTCACCAGACCCTCGGCGGCCCCCTGGGCGGAGCTTTCCGTCGCGCCGTTGACGCGGTAGAAGGTGGTCTCCTTCGTGCGCTGGTTGACCAGGATGAAGCCGATGATGGACTGGTCGCCGGCAACCGAGGTGATGCCGGTATACATGAACACATCGTCTTCCTTGGCGATATAGTTGTAGCCCGCCGTGGTGACGGTCACGCCGCTCTGGCCCAGAATGGAGTTCCAGAACCCGTCCTTATATTTGCCGTAGTAGTTGTACTGCGTGGTCAGCAGGGTGGCGCTGAATACCCGGTCGATCCACTGCAGGCTCTCGTCGCCGCGCACGTCCTCCAGCGAATAGCGCACATGCGTGCCGGTCACGGCGTCCACCAGCACAACGCCCACTATGTCCTCGCCGCCCAGCAGGCCGATGGTCATGTCAATGATGGGGGCGATCCAGAAGGGCTTTCCCTCATCGTCGATTTCAAAGTTGGGCGTGCCGAATATCGTGGTGGGATACTGAAAGCGCAGATGGCGCTTGAGCAGCCGGCCGAAGTGCTCCGCGTCGGTGTACTTGATGCGCTCATCCAGCTCGATGAGCTCCGATTTTTCATTGGCCATGTCCACGATCACGTAGCCCGGAATCCCCTCGCTGCGGTTGGTGAACCACTTGATGAGATTCGCGTAGCCCAGCGTAACCACGCGCACAGGCTTTTCTTTATAATTGATCTGGGTATTGGTCTCGGCGATGACGAACTGCGAAACATATTTCGCCAGATCGCCCAGGGCGCGGTTGGCCACCAGGTTGGCGGAGCTTTCGTCCAGCTTGGGAATCATGGCGAAGTCCGCCTCGGGCAGGTCCTCCTGAAAGCTCGCGTCCAGCTTCACCTCCATGATCGCGCTGTAGCGTTTCGCCTGGAAGAAGGGCGAGGAGATCGCCCAGGCCACGCCGAAGAATACCGCCACGGCCAGGCCGATGGCCACGGGGACGCGGACGGTCTTTCGCACATAGGGCATGTATTCCGGCTTGGAGCTCGCGCCCGAAAGCAGGAACAGCAGCAGCACGAAGGACGCCAGCACCACAAAGATGTAGAGATAAAGCTCCTTTGCCTTGAGGTTCAGCGGCGGCAGCATGATGTAGTAGCCCACCAGCGCCGTGAGAAGCGCGCCGGCCGCGCTGATCACAATCTTTTTGCCCGCGCGCTCCGGCGGGATCACGGGTGGTTTTGGCCTCTTGCCCGGGTTGGGATTTGCCATTCGTTTGTCCTCCAGTTCGATCATTTTACTTTTTGCTTGCGTATTGAGCCATAATCATATATAATAATAGCATATATTTTTGAATATGGCAAGCAAAAAGTCAGAAAGTGGGTTTGTCGATGATAGATCAGCGCAAAAGCCTGGAGCGGCAGGGTATCCGCAGGCTTTCCAGTATCCAGGGCGGAGGCCTTCTGCTCATCTGCGGGCTGCAAACCGTTCTCGGTTTCGCCTTGCTCCCCCTCCTGCGGTGGGTTCCGGAGCTGCAAAGCAGCTCCTACGGGGCCTCGCTTATCGTGCTGGCGACCACGGTGCTCACCATTTGCCCCGGCGCGCTGCTCATGCTGCGCCTGCTTTCCCCCCTGGAGAGCAACAACGCGCTGCCCTTCGGCAGGCCTTTCCCCCGGGCGGACGGAAAGCGCTGGCTGCTGTGCGTGGCCCTGGTGTTCGCCGGCCTGGCGGCCTGCTTCGCCGGGAGCCTCGTCTCCGCGCTGATTTCGTGGCTGGCGGAGGAGGCCGGCATGGTCTTCGAGTCGCCGGAATTCGGCTCGCCCACCAACATCCCCATGCTGCTGGCGGAGCTGCTGGCCGTGGCCCTGGGCCCCGCCGTGATCGAGGAGCTGCTCATGCGCGGCGCGGTGATGCAGCCGCTGCGGCGTTACGGCGACGGCTTCGCCATCACGATGTCGGCGCTTCTGTTCGCCCTGCTCCACGGCAATATGGTGCAGGCGCCCTTCGCCTTCGTCTGCGGCCTGGCGCTGGGCTATATCACCGTGCGCAGCGGCAGCCTCTGGCCGGCGATGGTCGTTCACTTCATCAACAATGGCTTTTCGGTTCTCGTCAGCTACATGAACAACTATTATTCCGAGGAAGCCGTGGAGCGCTTTTCGTCCTTCTATGTCGTCGTCATTTTTGTGCTGGGGCTGGCCGGCGCCGCGCTGTATTGGGCATATTCCCAGCCCCAGCCGCAGCCGCGGTACGAGCCCGCCGGAAAGCGCGCGCCGCGGTATCTCTTCGGCAGCGTGCCCATGGTGATTGCCCTGCTGTATTTCCTGGGGTCGATTATATTGACAACGACAATGGGAAATTAAAAGCTAGATAGCCGTCACATGACCCCGGGCCCCTTGGAGCTCGACCGTTTCGTATCTCTTTTCCGGAAAAAGCAAGCTGGTATTGGCATAGACGCCGCCGTCGGCGAAAATTTCGGCGATAGAGCGGTCGAATATCAGACGCGCGCGAACCGGACCCTCCAGCAGACGGGCTTGGCTTGTGCGCGGAAAGGGCAGGCGGCCCGTGCCGGAACGGTCGGTGAAAAAAACGCCCTCCGCGCAGCCGAAGGCGAAGCGCTCGCCCTGTTCATTGCGAAGCGCCGCCGAAAAATCGCCCGGGGCCTCCAGATCGAGCACAAAGCCCTCTCCGGGCAGGGGTGCGGCGCCGCCGCTGACGGAACAGCTTTTTCCCAGAGGCGGCGAAACCGGCCGCGCCGCCAGACGCAGGCCCTCCTTCGTTTTCATGAGACAGAGCTCCCGCGCCAGGGTCATGCAGCCGCGCCAGCCGCCCGTGGGGGTTTCCCCCGCGTAGGCCCAGTTGTTCGCCCAACCGATCTGAATGGGCGGCGCGTGTTTTGCGGGGTCCGCGCGGTAAAAGGTCACGGCGGCGTAGTTATCCTGCCCGGCCTCCACGAGCAGCGGCCGCTCCGCCTCGATGGTCCTCCGGAAGCCATAGCCGTCAAACGCGCCCAGGAAGTACTGCATCCTGCCGCCGTCATAGGAGGCGGGCAGGCCCATGCTGGCCGTTAAGGCCCAGAGGGTCCCGCCGTCCGGCGCGGGCAGCGGAAACAGGTCCGGGCACTCGAAGATGCCTCCCATGCGGTTTTCTTTTTTGCCGAAGGCGCCGGTTTGCTCCCAGCGCAGCAGGTCCCTGGAATGGTAAAAGCGCAGATCATCTCCCGCCGCCACAACCATGGACCAGCCGCCCAGAATATCGTTGCGGAAAACCTTCGGGTCGCGGAAATCCCGCAGGCCCGGGTTGTCGATTACGGGATTGCCGGGGTATTTCTCAAAATGGACCCCATCCTCCGAAAACGCCAGGGATTGCCGCTCGGTTTCGCCATGGTGGGTGAAAACGGCCACGGCTTTGCCCTGCGAGACCACCGCGCTGCCGGAATAGATCTCCCCCAGCGCGTCCGGCGCGAGGGCCACGCCCAGCTCCCGCCAATGGAGCAGGTCCTCCGACACGGCGTGGAGCCAATGCATGGGGCCCGGCTTCAGCGCCCCCGGCGTATATTGGGCAAACAGGTGCCAGCGCCCGCTCTCGTCCCGGAGCAGGCCGTTGGGGTCGTTGATCCAGCCCTCCCGGGCGCAAAAATGCCAGGCGGGACGGCAGTCGCGGTTGTTTTTTGGGGACATAGAAGGCCTCCTTGGCTTTGATGGTCTATTATAACATATGGCGGCCCAAAACGCGAGCTTGAATTTTTTGAATTTTTTTTGGAAATTATTCTTGACAAATGAATATTATGTGATATAATACGTATATTCATATAAATTATGCACGATATATGCAAAGAGAGATTGTTTATGCAAAAAGTATTCATTGACGGAAGCGCGGGGACCACCGGCCTGAAAATAGAACAGCGCCTTGCCACCCGAAGGGGCATATCCCTGCTGAAGCTCCCGGAGGAGCGCCGCAAGGATTTGGCAGCGCGGGCTGAAATGATCAACGCCGCGGACCTGGTCTTCCTCTGTCTGCCCGACGAGGCCGCGCGTCAAGCCGCGGCGCTCGTGCGAAACGCGCACACCAGGCTTATCGATGCCTCCACCGCCCACCGCGTCGCCCCCGGCTGGGCCTATGGCTTTCCGGAGCTGGGGAAGGGCGCGTTCCGGGAGGCGATTCGGGAAAGCCGGCGCGTCGCGGTGCCGGGCTGCCACGCCAGCGGCTTTCTGGCCCTTGTGTATCCGCTGCTGTCGGCGGGGCTTCTGCCGAAAAACGCGGCGCTGCACTGCCTTTCGCTGACCGGCTACACCGGCGGCGGCAAGGCGATGATCGCCGATTACGAAAGCCCCGAACGCACAAACGACGACGCCCTGCGCGCGCCGGGGCTTTACGCCCTGGCGCAAAGCCACAAGCATCTGCCCGAAATGCGGGGCGTCGCGGGCCTGGAGCTCCCGCCGGTTTTCTGCCCTGTTCTCGCGGATTTTCCCCGGGGCATGGAGGTTATCGTGCCGCTGCACCGCGCCCAGCTGCGGCCAGGCACAGCGAGAGCCGATGTGCTGGCCTGCTATGAAGAAGCCTGCGCCGGCGAGGCCCTGATACGGGTCGGCCCTGCTTCGGAAGAGGATGTTCTGTCCGCCAACCAAATGGCGGGGCGGGACAGCATGCGGATCACCGTGGAGGGCAACGACGAGCGCATGACGCTGATCGCCCGCTTCGACAACCTGGGCAAGGGGGCCTCCGGCGCGGCGCTGCAATGCATGAATCTCATGCTGGGCGCGAAGGAAACGGAGGGGCTGGTGCCGTAGGGTCCAAACGTAGGGGCTCAAACGTAGGGGCTCAAATGTAGGGGCTCAAAATTTTGAGCCCATGCACATCTTATATTTTCATGCACATCTTATATTTTCATGCACATCTTATATTCCCATGCAATTTATATTTTTCATGCAAAGTATATTTTCCCAGGGTTCAAATTTTTGAACCCCTACCCCGATATGATAAAGGAGAATGAATTCAATGAACAATTCAAAATATAAAGCCGTCCCCGGCGGCGTGTGCGCCCCCAGGGGATTCAAGGCGAGCGGCATTCATTGCGGTATTAAGAAAAACAGCGACAAGCAAAAGCCAGACCTGGCCCTCATCGTCAGCGAGACAATGGCCGCCGCCGCCGCGGTATACACGCAAAATCTTGTCAAGGGCGCACCGATTCTGGTAACGCAGGCGCACCTGCAAAACGGCAGGGCGCGGGCCGTTATCTGCAACAGCGGCAACGCCAACACTTGCAATGCCGACGGCCCTGAGATCGCCGAGGCCATGTGCGCCCTGGTGCAGGAGCACACCGGCGTGGCCGCGCGGGACGTCGTCGTGGCATCCACCGGGGTCATCGGCCAGCCGCTGCCCATTGCGCCTGTCGCGGCGGGCCTGCCCGCTCTGGCCGCCGGTCTTTCGGCAAACAGCGCCGAGGCCGCCCGGGCCATCATGACCACCGACACCTTTCCCAAGGAAGCCGCCGTGGAGTTCGAGCTGGATGGCGCGCTCTGCCGGATCGGCGGCATGGCCAAGGGCTCGGGGATGATTCACCCCGACATGGCCACGATGCTCTGCTTTCTCACCACGGACGCCGCGATCAGCCCCGCCATTCTTCAGCAAGAGCTCAGCCAAACGACCGAAGGCACGCTAAACATGATCAGTGTGGACGGCGACACCTCCACCAACGATATGGCTTCCATTCTGGCCAACGGTATGGCCGGGAACGCCGAAATCACCGGGGAGGGCCCCGCCCTGGATATCTTTCGGGCGGCGCTGCGCCAGGTGATGGCGGCGCTGAGCCGCATGCTCGCCTCCGACGGCGAGGGGGCCTCGAAGCTGCTTGAATGCACGGTCACCGGCGCCGCGTCAGAACGGGACGCGCGGCTGGCCGCGAAGGGCGTAATTTCATCGAGCCTGTTCAAGGCCGCCATGTTCGGCGCGGATGCCAACTGGGGCCGGGTTTTATGCGCCCTGGGGTATTCCGGCGCGGCGATGGACGTAACGAAGATCGGCGTAGCCTTCCACTCCGCCGCCGGGGAGATCACAGTATGCGAAAACGGCGCGGGCATCCCCTTTTCGGAGGAGCTGGCCAAGGCTATCCTCAATGAAAAAGAGATTGAGATTCTGATCACCGCCGGAGACGGAAAGGCCGACGCCACCGCCTGGGGCTGCGATTTGACCTACGACTATGTGAAGATCAATGGGGACTATAGAACGTAGCCTAATATAAATCTGGAGGAAAATCACATGCCGCAATTCACCATCGGAGCCGACGGGTTCTATCTGGACGATGAAAAATTCGCCCTGCACGCGGGCTCTATTCACTACTTCCGCGTGCCGGCGGAGTATTGGGAGGACCGCCTGCGAAAGCTGAAGGCCCTGGGCTGCAACACCGTGGAAACCTATGTTCCCTGGAACATGCACGAGCCCAGGCCCGGTCTGTTCGACTTCAGCGATATGCTGGACATCGCGGGCTTTTTGAGGCTCGCGCAAAAGCTGGGCTTATATGCCATTGTGCGGCCGAGCCCTTATATCTGCGCCGAGTGGGATTTCGGCGGGCTGCCCGCCTGGCTGCTCAAGGACCCCGGCATGCGCCTGCGCTGCAGCTATGCGCCCTATCTCGCCGCCGTAAAGTCTTATTATGAGACGCTGCTGCCCATTCTCGCGCCGCTGCAAATCACGCGCGGCGGCAACATCATCATGATGCAGGTGGAAAACGAATACGGCAGCTACGGCAGCGACAAGGAATACCTGCGCTTTCTTGAAAAAAGCATGCGCGAAAACGGGATCGAGGCGCCCCTGTTCACCTCTGACGGCGGCTGGGAAAACATGCTCAGCGGCGGCACCCTGCCCCATTTGTTCAAAACGGCCAACTTCGGCAGCGGCGCGCGGAAAAACTTCGACGTGCTGCGCGGGTATCAGCCGGAAGGCCCGCTGTTCTGCTGCGAATTCTGGAACGGCTGGTTTGACCACTGGGGGGAGGAGCACCATACCCGCTCCGCCGAAGAGACCGCCGCCTCGCTGAAGGAAATCCTGGACATGGGCGGCACGGCGAATCTCTATATGTTCCACGGGGGCACGAATTTCGGCTTTGGCGCGGGTGCCAACTGCGGCCTGAAATACGAGCCCATGGTCACGAGCTACGACTACGACACCCTGCTGGGGGAATACGGGAACTATACACCAAAATACCACGCTGTGCGTAAGCTCTTATTGGACGCCCAGGGGCGCGATATCGAAAAAGAGCCCCCGCTCCCCTCCGAGCCGGTTCTTCAGACGATAGGCAAGGTAAAGCTCAGGCAAAGCGCCGCGCTGTTTGAGCATCTGGATGCTCTGGCCAGGCATCACAAAAGCGTCATGCCCGAAAGCATGGAATATTACGGCCAGAGCTTCGGCCTGATCCTCTACCGAAGCCGGCTGGAGGGCCCGCAGGAAAACTGCGACCTCTATATCGACGGCCTGGCCGACCGGGCCAGCGTGTTTGTGGACGGCAAACGGGCGGGCCAGCTGGACCGCAACGACCCGCCGGACACAAAGCTCCCCCTGGGCATTCTGCCAAAGGGCGGGCAAATCGACGTGCTGACGGACGCCATGGGGCGGGCGAATTACGGCCCGAACCTGCACGACAGAAAGGGCGCGCGCCAGATTCGTATCCAAAACCAGTTGCTGTCTCATTTCGATGTCTATTCCATGGAGCTGGAGGATTTCAGCGGCCTGGAATACCAGGACGCGGCTTCCGTGGACCCCAGCCAGCCCCAGATTCTGCGCGGGACATTCCAGGCGAAATCCCGGGGCGACTGCTTCATCCACTGCGACGGCCTGAAGAAGGGCTATCTCTTCGTCAATGGCCGCAACCTGGGCCGCTACTGGGAGATCGGCCCGCAGCAGGCGCTGTACTGCCCCGGCTGCTGGCTTTTCACCGAAAAAGAAAACGAGCTTCTCGTGCTGGAGCTGGAAGGCGGCGCGGCGCGGGAGCTTACAATAGACGATACGCCCGATATCGGGGCGGACAAAGGGAGTGCGGAAAAAGATGGATCTTACGATCAGCCATGAGCAGCGGGCGACTATTTTAGTGGAGGCCCTGCCCTATATTCAAAAATATCACAATAAGATCATCGTGATCAAATACGGCGGCGCGGCCATGCTCAACGAGGAGCTCAAGCGCCAGGTGATGGGCGACATCGCCCTGCTGCACCTGGTGGGCATCCGCGTGGTGCTGGTGCACGGCGGCGGGCCCGAGATCTCCGACCTGCTCGCGCGCATGGGCAAGGCCACAGCGTTCATCAACGGCCTGCGGGTGACGGATAAAGAGACCGCCGAGGTGGCTCTGATGGTGCTGGCCGGAAAGATCAACAAGGGCCTTGTGGCCCTTATGGAAACCTTCGGCCGCCACGCCATCGGCCTGAGCGGCATGGACGGCCGCATGATCCGCGTGCGGCAGCTGGACCCCGCCCTGGGCTATGTGGGCGAAATCGTCGGCGTAGACCCCGCGCCGGTGCTGGACCTGCTGGAAAGCGGCTACATCCCCATCATCTCCACCATCGGCTGCAACGGGGACGGCGGCGCCTACAACATCAACGCCGACACCGCCGCCGCCCATATCGCCGCGGCGTTAAAGGCCGAAAGCCTCATCTCCATGTCCGACATTCCCGGCCTGCTGCGGGATGTCAGCGATGAAAGCAGCCTTATCCGCCGGGTAAAGACAGACGACGTCCCCCAGCTGATAGAGGATGGCATTCTCTCCGGCGGCATGATCCCCAAGGTGGAGTGCTGCGTGGAGGCCCTGCGCGGCGGCGTACGCCGGGCCTTTATCCTGGATGGCCGGATCCCCCACTCCATCCTGATCGAGGTCTTAACGGACGCGGGCATCGGCACCATGTTTTTTTAGCATGCTTCTTCAAGTATTTTTGTTGACATTTTGCAAAATCTGGTGTAAAATGGCTTGACGCTGCCGGAGCGGCGGTTGTACCAGTCCCTGAATCCTCTTAGCGCTTTTCGGAACGCTAACGAAAGGGGATGGTGCCTTTATGAAAGCAACATACAGTGCTTTTTTGCAGGTGGCGCTCGAATTATTGAGCGCAGGGATGCTCAGCGACCCATCGCTGGCCATCACGGCTTTTTCAGCAGTCCTGCATCGGTTCTGCCTTTTGGTTGAACACATAAAGAAGTAACCGCCCTCGTGCCTCAGAAACACGGGCGGTTACTTCTTTAAAACTCAGCTTTGAGGATTAGAGACGGCAGCCGTGTTCCGGCAGCGTCAACCTCTATTCACATCTTAGCAGATTTCCAGCGTTTTGTCAACACCAAATCGCGAAATTTAAAAAAGTAAATTCGCGAATAAAGAAAGAGCAAAAAGCAAAAAAAGAAAAAGCAAAAAAGGAAAAGCTCATATGACAATACGCATGATGACAATTGATGACTACGACGCCGTATACGCCCTTTGGGCCAGCCTGCCGGGTATCGGCCTGCACGAGGGCGAGGATTCCCGCGAGGGGATCGCTTACTATCTGAAACGCAACCCGGAGACCTGCTTTGTAGCGGAAAACGAGCACGGCGAAACCGTGGGCGCGGTGCTCTGCGGCAACGATGGCCGCCGGGGCTATATCAACCATCTGGCCGTGCGGGAGGATTGGCGGGGCAGAGGCATCGGCAAGGCGCTCATCAACGCCTGCCTGGCCGTGCTGCGCCGGGAGGGCATCGCGCAGTGCGGTATGATGGTCTTTCGCGGCAACGAAACCGGCAACGCCTTCTGGGACGCTCTGGGCTCCCGGCGGCGGGAGGACATTCTCTACCGAAATTTGAGAACAGCAGAAATCAGTTGACTTTTTGGTTTCCGGTGCGGCGGTTGCAAAGAAGTAACCGCCCTCGCGCGTCGAAAACACGGGCGGTTACTTCTTTAATCACTTTGAGGATTAGAGACGGCAGCCGTGTTCCGGCAGCGTCGCTTTCTACTTCTATTATAGCGGCAATTATGCCGTTTGTCAAGAATTTTTTTCAGGAAAGGGCAGATCGTTATGACTACACAGGAGCTCACCAATCAATATATCGCCAACACCTACGCCCGCTTTCCCGTTACGTTTACGCGGGGGGAGGGCTCGCGGCTCTGGGACGATACGGGCAAGGAATACATCGACCTGGGCAGCGGCATCGCCGTGAATACCCTGGGTCTGGCCGACAGCGGCTGGGCGGAGACCGTGGCCGCGCAATTACGCGCGCTGGCCCACAGCTCGAACCTGTATTATACACAGCCCGCGGCAAAGCTGGCGCAGGCGCTGTGCGAGCGCAGCGGCATGCAAAATGTTTTTTTCTCCAACTCCGGCGCGGAAGCCAACGAGTGCATGATCAAATGCGCGCGCAAATACGCCGCCGACAAATGGGGCGAAAACGTCAGGCCTGTGATCGTAAGCCTGGAAAACAGCTTCCACGGGCGCACCCTGGCCACCCTCGCCGCCACCGGCCAGGCGGATTTTCACCACGACTTCGGGCCTTTTCCGGCGGGCTTCGCCCACGCAAGGCCCAATGATATCGAAAGCCTGAGACGGCAGCTGGACGAGCACGACGGGCAGTGCTGCGCCATCCTGCTGGAGCTGGTGCAGGGGGAGGGCGGCGTCGTCGCGCTGGAGCAGGCCTTCGTCCGGGAGGCGGCGAAGCTCGCGAAAGAGCGGGAGCTCCTGCTGTTGCTGGACGAGGTTCAGACCGGCAACGGGCGCACGGGCACCCTTTTCGCCTTTGAGCAGTATGACATCCGGCCCGATCTGGTCAGCACGGCGAAGGGTCTGGCGGGGGGGCTCCCCTTTGGCGCGACGCTCTTCGGCGAAGCCGTTTCCGGCACGCTGGGCCCCGGCAGCCACGGCTCCACCTTCGGGGGAAACCCCGCCTGCGCGGCAGGCGCGCTGTATGTGCTGGATCAATTGAACGACAGCCTGCTGGCCCGGGTGCGGGAAAGCGGCGCGTGGCTGCGGGCAAAGCTCCAGGCGGCCCCCGGCGTGCTGGGCCTCACCGGCCTGGGCTTGATGCTCGGCATCAAAACGGCTCGCCCGGCAAAGGAAATCGCGGCGCAATGCCTGGCGAAAGGCGTTGTTGTTCTCACGGCAAAGGACAAGGTACGCCTCCTCCCCGCCCTGAACATCCCGAGGGATCTGCTGGAAGAGGCGATTGACATTTTGATTGCGTGCATGGATGGCCAGTGAAGGGGCGTTTGCGTTTATCCCACATCAACCACAAAATCCCGCGCGCTCACATGCGTCAAATTTTCATATCCCGCTTCGGTGATGTAAACCATGTCCTCGATCCGTACGCCGCAAAAACCGGGAATGTAGATGCCCGGCTCCACCGTGACGACATTTCCCGGCCGGAGGATCTCCTCGCTTTTGGCCGACAGCGTGGGCGCTTCGTGCACCTCCAGGCCTACGCCGTGCCCTGTGCCGTGGCGGAAGTGTTCGCCGTATCCCGCGGACGCGATCACCTCCCGGGCGGCGGTGTCTACGGCTTTGCAGGGAACGCCGGGGCCGATCACGGCCAGAGCCGCCCGCTGGGCCTCCCATACGGTGTCATAGACCCGGCGGGCCTCCCCGACGGGCACGCCGATGGCAAGCGTGCGGGTCATGTCGCTGTGATATCCCTCCACCACCGCGCCGAAATCCAGCGTGAGCAGGTCGCCCTCCCGCAGCGGGCGCGCCCCGGGAACCCCGTGGGGGTTGGCGCCGTTTTCCCCCGCCACCGCGATGGTGTCGAAGGCGACGGCCTCCGCGCCGCCCCGGCGCATGGCGAAATCCAGCTCCAGGGCAATCTCCAGCTCCGTCATGCCGGGCCGAAGGAGCCCCCGCAGCCGCGCAAACGCCGCCTCGGCGATTCCCTGCGCCCTTTGGATGGCAGCCAGGGCCTCGGCGGATTTGCACAGCCGCAGCTCCCGCAGGGTATCATCCAACAGCGGTGAACGCGGATTTACCCGCACGCTTCCGCCGCACCAGGCCCGGATCCGTTCCGCGTGCTCGACCGTTACGCGCGCGCGTTCCAGCAGCAGCGTGTCGCAGTGAAATTCCCCGCAAAAAGCCAGCAGCTGCTCTTTTTTGTCGGTAAGCTCCGCCGCCGGGCAAAGCTTAACCTCCCGCCGCGCGGCCTCGATATAGCGGCTGTCGACATACAGCCGCGCGCCCTCACGGCACAGCAGCAGCATTCCCGCCGAGGAGGAAAAGCCCGTTAAAAACCGGCGGCTGACAGAGTCCTCTATCAACGCCGCGGCGTGTTTGGGCAGCGATTGGCACAGTCGCTCCATTGGGCTGGGCATCGGCACTACTCTTTTCTTTAAAATTCGCGCTCTTTTTTGCGCTGTCTTTTTTGTGTTATAAATAAGGCAAAAGCCGCTCGTCCAAAAGAATGGACAAGCGGCCTGTGATGCGTGAACGCATTAGACGGCACGGATCACGTTCCCGGAGCGCAGGCAGCGCGTGCAGGCGTAAACCCGCTTCGGGGAACCGTTGACAATCGCCTTCACGCGCTTGACATTGGGCTTCCAAGTGCGATTCGAACGGCGATGCGAGTGTGAAACCTTGATGCCGAAAGCGACTTGCTTGCCGCAATATTCACATTTTGCCATGGGGGCACCTCCTTTGCTGATTGCCGGACAATAGATTAACATTGGAATTATAGCACAACCACGGCGGGAATGCAAGCACTTTTTTCTGTTTTTTCGGCTATTTTTCTATTTTCACGCCGTTAGTGCAGACATCGGCACGACATTCACGCCGTCCGGCCTGCGGTAAGCGAAGCCGTTGCCGGTGATCACAGTCAGCGCTGCCGGGGGCTTCACTTTATCGGTGTCAATTTTTCCGGCGAATTTCTTCAGATTGGCCGCGGCTTCATCGGCAGCGCCGATGCCGAGCTTGATTTCAAACGCGCCCCAGGTGCCGTCCGCGTATTCCACAATCGCGTCCACTTCTGTGCCGCGTGAATCGCGGTAATGAAATACGCTGCCGCCGCTTGCGTCCGCATAGATTCGCAAGTCCCGGATGACCAGGGATTCAAACAAAAGCCCGAAAAAGTTCAGGTCCGCCGTCAGCTTGTCAGCGGATAAGCCGAGCGCTCCTACCGCGAGAGAGGGATCGGCAAAGTGCCGCTTGGGCGATTTGCGCAGCATATCTGCCGAGCGGATGTGAGTATTCCACGCGGGCAGGTTATCGATGACCATCAGCCGCTCCAAAGCGGAGAGGTAATCGGCGGTTGTTTCGTCGTCCAAATCCCCGTCGCTGCCTCCGGCATCTTTGGAAAGGGCGGCAAGCGTCGCTTCCGTTGAAATATTTCTTGCCAGGGATTGCAGCAGGCGTTTCACCTTATATGGGTCGCGGCGTTTCTCCGACACCCTGGATAGGTCCACCTCGGCAATCAGGGCGATGTAGTCGCTGACGAAACGCAATCCGTCCATGACATTTTCGCCGATCATGCCCGGCCAGCCGCCCAACGTCATTTTTTCCGCGAAATCGCCAAGCTCGAACGCCACAGATTCGGATACGGGCGCTTCCCCGCGCATCAGGGCGGCAAGGCCCACTTCGCCGGTAGACCAGCCCTTTTCAAAGAAGGACATCGGGCGCATCTTGATGACAGAAAATCTTCCCGCGCCGGAATGCCGCCGCGCCTTGTCATCGGGCGTGGCGGAGCCTGTGAGGATAAACTGACCCTTCAGCCTCCGCTCGTCTACCTCCCGGCGGACATAATTCCAAATCTGCGGATATTCCTGCCATTCATCAAGCAGGCTCGGCGCCGCGCCCGTGAGAACGCTCCTCGGATCGATTTGCATTTTGATTTTCACTTGCTCGTCCGCGTCAAAATGAACGACGCTGGCGGCCATTTGCTTTGCCGTCTCTGTTTTTCCGCAGCCCTTCGTTCCCTCAATGAGAACCGCCCCCGCGCTTTGGAGGCGCTCGGCAAGCGTTTGGTCCGTAAATCTTTTATGGTAATTCAAAGCCTTTCACCTCGCAACAGGGATTTATTCCATGCCAGTATATCACGCCATCCGCTAAATTGCAATAGAAACATCCGCTAAATTATGAATTCAGCAGCGGTGCTTTTTTCGCCAAACTTCTTGCGTTTTGCCGGGCAATGTGATAAAATGCATATCTGGAAAGATATTCCGTGGGGAGGAGAGGTGGCATGGCAGGCAAAAAAAGCGAAAACCATACGCACTTTACTTTACGGCTTGTGGTGATCGCCCTTTCATGCGCATTGGCGTTTGCTGTAGGCTTGTCCTCGTACAGCGCGTACCGGTACCGCCTGGAAAACAAACGGATCAAAGCGAGCGAGGATGTGCTGGTTTACGCGAAGGACGACGAGCTGGCCGCGCTGAAAATCGAGCAGAGAATCAGCAAAGCCGTAGAGGATGCATACGCGACATATCAGGCGGACATGCAAAACATCCTGGCTGTTGCAGGGATTATCTTCACTCTGTTTTCCATTGGCGTCCCGCTCATGCAGTACCAGTTTATGACGAAGGAGCGGGTGAACGAATTTGATGAGAAAATAGCAGCGCTCAAAGGCAACCTCGAAAAAGTAGAGGAAATGAAAAGAGACATCCAGGCGTTGAAAGACGATGTCTCAAGAGCAAAGGCAACATATGAAACCGCGGTATACAAACAGTTCGGAACAACCACCGTAGGGATGGTCATTCCCTTTGGCGGGCTTGACTGGCTGGTATTGAGGATAGTAGAAGGCCGGGCCCTGCTGATTACAAAAGATATCGTTAAGCTTATGCCGTATCATGAGTTTGACGGGGATATCACATGGGAGCATTGCAGCTTGCGTAAGTATCTGAACGGCGAATTTTACGGGGAGTTCAGCGAGGACGACCGCAAGCGAATCGAACCAACCCAAAACCAGAATCCCAATACGAGGTATGTTACGGCGGACGGAAAAACCGAGGTAAACACCAGAGGCGGAAACCCGACGCGGGACAGCGTTTTCCTCTTAAGCATAGAGGAAGCGAAGCAGTGCTTTCACACGACAGAGAAGGAAATACTATCTGACTGGGATGACGTTATGCCAAAGACATACCCACAAAGCGACGAGATGACAGCGGAATATGGTAAAGAACCGGCCTGGTGGTGGCTGCGGTCGCCCGGCATCAATCAGTATGACGCCGCGAATGTCTTCGGTGAAGGCAGTATTAACCTCGGTGGTCGCTGGGTCAATAGCAGGGTTGGCGGTGTGCGCCCTGCTTTGTGGCTTAATCTGGAATCTGATATCGCTTAGGGCGCTTTCCGGATGACTTTCCGGAGGATAAAAAAATTTTTTGCTTGACAGAACGCGCGATGCTTGTTATAATACATACGTTCCCGCGCGAGAGTGGCGGAATCGGCAGACGCGCACGTTTGAGGGGCGTGTAGGTAACTCCTGTACGGGTTCAAGTCCCGTCTCTCGCACCATCGGCCAAACGCTCAACGTCTTGATTTTCAAGAGGTTGAGCGTTTTTGTTTTTCTCAAAAATTATTTTGGTGTTTATTGTCTCAAAAATACGGCGTTGAGCGCCATTTTTTCAACAAATGATTCACTTGCCATCTATCCGCATTTGTGCTAGAATAACATCACATCAAACACAGGGAGTGAACCGTATTGCCTGATCGGCTGCGCGTGCGCGCGCAATATGACGCCGTCATCCTCGGAAGCGGGCTGGCGGGGCTCTATGCTGCCCTTCGGCTCGGGGAGGCCGGGCGCGGGGCTTCTCACCGCGTGCTCATCCTCTCAAAGGATTCCCGGGAAATCTCTGGCAGTTCTCTTGCCCAGGGGGGCGTTGCCGCCGTGCTGGAGCAGTGCGGCGACAGCTTCGCGCTGCATCTGGAGGATACCCTCGTGGCGGGGAACCATATCAACGACCGCGCCGCCGTGGAGGTACTTGTGCGGGAGGGCCCGGAGGATGTGCGCCGGGTGATGGAAATGGGTGTGGAGTTCGACCGCACCCCCGAAGGAACGCTGGCCAAAACCCTGGAGGGCGGCCACAGCCGCCGCCGCATTCTGCACCACGCCGACCAAACCGGCAAGGAGATGGTGGACAAGCTCCTGCCCCGGGTGCTCGCGCAGCCCAGCGTCACGCTGCTGGAGGATACCACCGCCTATGCCGCCGCGCGGACGGAGGACGGCTTCCGGGTGGAGCTGCTCCACGCGGGCAAAAACTACCGGATCCACTGCCGTTACCTGCTGCTGGCCACGGGGGGCATCGGGCGGGTTTACCGCCACACGACCAACCCGCCGGTTTCCACGGGGGATGGCATCCGTCTGGCGTATGAGCTGGGCGCGCGCATCAAAAACCTGAGCTTCGTGCAGTTCCACCCCACGGCCTTCGACGCGCCGGATACCCACGAGCAATTTCTCATCAGCGAGGCCGTGCGGGGCGAGGGCGCGTGGCTGCTCAACAGCCATAAAGAGCGCTTTATGCAAAGCTACGACCCCCGCCTGGAGCTGGCGCCCCGGGATGTCGTTTCCCGCGCCATTCTATCGGAGGCCCGCCGGGTGGGCTCGGAGCGGTTTTACCTGGACATCACCCACCAGGACGCGGCGTTTGTGCGCGCGCGCTTTCCGGGAATATACGCCGCCTGCCTGGAGCGCGGGGTAGACATCACGCGGGAGCTGATCCCTGTTTTCCCCTGCCAGCATTATTCCATGGGCGGCGTGGATGTGGATCTGGACAGCCGCACGGACGTGCCCGGGCTTTACGCCGCGGGGGAATGCGCCCACACCGGGCTGCACGGCGGCAACCGCCTGGCCAGCAACTCCCTGCCGGAGGCCCTCGTGTTCGGCAGGCGCGCCGCTGAAACGATTCTTTCCCATGCGCAAGGCGCAATGCGCGATGCGCGATTAGACGAGGCCGCGGAGCCCATTGAAGTGACCGGCCCGGCCTTCGCGCCGGAAAAAGCCGAGGAGCTGCGTGCTATGATCCAGGAGACCATGCAGCGGGCATACTTTGTTTTTCCGGACCCGGAGGCGCTGCCGGAGGCCGCGCGGCGGATGCGGGAGCTCTACGCGTCCCTCAAGCGGGCGGATTACGCGCCCAACAAGGCCTTTGCGGAAACGCTTTCCCTGGCCTGCGTGGCCTGTTTGATTTTAGAAGAAGCGAAGGAGCGGTTGAAATGATTCCTCAATTCACCATTGATGAAGTGATCCTGCGCGCGCTGAAGGAGGATATCGGCTGCTGCGATATTTCCAGCGCGGCGCTCTTTTCCCCCGAACAGCGGGGGGAGGCCATATTGCTTGCCAAAGGCTCCGGCGTGTTCTGCGGTGGCGGGGTATTTGCCCGCGTGTTCACGCTGTTGGAGCAATCCGCGCTTGTTACACTGCGCAAGGACGACGGCGAGCGCTTCGAGAGCGGCGAAATCCTCGCCAAAATTGAGGCGCCGGTAACCGTTCTGCTCCAGGGCGAGCGCACGGCGCTGAATATCCTGCAGCACCTTTCCGGCATCGCCGGGATGACGGCGGACATCGTTCAGCGGGTGGAGGGTACCGGGGCGCGCATCAGCGACACCCGCAAAACCCTGCCCGGTCTGCGCGCGCTGCAAAAATACGCCGTTACCTGCGGCGGCGGAAGGAACCACCGCTTCAACCTCTCTGACGGGGTGATGCTCAAGAACAACCACATCGACGCCTGCGGCTCTATCTCAAAAGCGGTCGAAATCCTGCGGGCCCGCATCGGCCACATGGTCAAGCTTGAGGTGGAGGCCCGCGATCTCGAAGAGCTCCGCCAGGCACTGGAGGCGGGGGCGGATATCATTATGCTCGACAATATGTCCGTGGAGGAAACGCGGCGGGCCGTGGAGCTGACGCGCGCCGATGCGCGCAATGCCGGCGTTCTGCTGGAGGCCTCCGGCGACGTGACGGC
Source organism: Oscillospiraceae bacterium (assembly GCA_009777055.1). GTDB lineage: Bacteria > Bacillota > Clostridia > Oscillospirales > Acutalibacteraceae > WRMQ01. Next base: position 18,469 of record WRMQ01000017.1, on the reverse strand, counting down.
GGAAAACGTCCGCGAGGTGGCGCTCACCGGCGTGGATATCATCTCATTGGGCGCGCTGACGCACTCCGTAAAGGCCGCGAATATTTCTTTTCGCATTGTGCGCCCGCCAACGCAACAGTAAGGGCTTTTTTTGACACTATATACATGTCGCGGTCGTAGGGGTTCAAAAATTTGAACCCTGCTTTCCCAGGGTTCAAAATTTTGAACCCCTACACCGCGATCATTTCAGAACAGGGGGTCCTATCATGAGAAAACATATCCGGTCAACTGTCATTCTTCTGCTTGCCCTCGCGCTGCTGTGCGGCTTTGCCGCCTGCGGGGTAAGGATGGAAAAATCGCACCCAAACACCATAGATTTGGCCATGCCGGTTCCGTCGGCCAATTATGAAGCGGACATGGAGGAGGTGGGCTATGTCGTTGAGCAAAACGCGGTCCTCCAAAGAGCCCTGGCGGACGTCGAGTCGGCGGGCGGCCCGGCGGACAGCGGCCCTGCCGAACCGAAAACCGGCGCCCGCAAGCTCATCAAGGACGTCAGCGCCGCTGTGGAGACCAAGCAATTCGACAGCTACATCGAAACGATCAAAGCAAAAGCCGCGGCCATGGGCGGGCACGTGCAGAGCTCCAGCATCAACGGCTACGGCTATGGGGATGAGAGCCTGCGCTGGGCGAGCCTTGTGCTGCGCGTCCCGGCGGCGCAACTGGAAGCGTTCCAGGCCGCCCTGGAGGACGAGGCCCGCCTCACCCGGATGAACGAATCCATCCGGGACGTCACCATGGAATACACCGACGTGGAGGCCAATATCCGGGCGCTGCAAACCGAGCGGGACGCCCTGCTCGGCATGATGGAGCGCTCCGGCGCGCTGGAGGATCTGATCCGCGTGCAGGAGCGTCTCAGCGAGGTGCGTTACAGGCTCGACAGCCTGGAATCCCAGCTGAGGCAGCTTGGCGACCTTGTTGACCTGAGCACCGTGACCCTGGATGTACAGGAGGTGCAGCGCATCGCGCCGCCCAGGCCCGATGGCTTCTGGAAACGGGCGGGCAGCACCTTTGTGGAAAGCCTGCGCTCCATTGGCCGGGGCATTCAGGATATCCTCGGCTGGCTCCTGGGCTATCTGCCGTATCTGCTGCTGGCAGCCGCGGCTGTCGCCGTATGCGCGCTGCTGGTCCGGAGGCGCCGGAGGAAGCGCAGGGCTTCAAAAGCTTGAGTCCAAAACAAAACCACAGGCTAGGGGTTCAAAATTTTGAACCCCTACCTGGATGGTTTCCCGAGGCCGTAGGGGCTCAAAAATTTGAGCCCTGGAATGGTTCAAAAATGTTCCCAGGGTTCAAAATTTTGAACCCCTACCTGGGTGGTTTCCCGAGGCTGTAGGGGCTCAAAAATTTGAGTCCATGCCTATTTAAACCCAAACAAAATTACTCAAACACAGAGTGAGGAGCTTCATGCGTTATAACGCCGTATTATTCGATTTCGATGGCACCTTTGCCGATACCAGCCAGGGCATTCTGCTGTGCCTGAACGCCGCGCTGGAGCAAATGGGCTATCCCCCGCGGAGCATGCCGGAGTTCCGCCGGTTCCTGGGCCCGCCCATCCAATACAGCCTCAGGGAATTCGCCGGCATGGACGAGAATGAGGTTCAGCGCGCGGTCGCGCTCTATAGAGAGGGCTATGCCGCCGGCGGCTGTTTTCGCCTGCGCGTCTATGACGGCCTGGAGGAGCTTCTGCTTCGCCTGCGGGCCGCGGGAGTCAAAACCGGCATTGCCAGCTCCAAGCCAACGGTATATCTGGAACAGATTCTGCGGGGCATCGGCAAGCGGCGGCTGCTCGACGCCGTGTGCGGGACGGATAAGGACCACGCGGAAAGCGGCAAGGCGGACATCATCCTGGAGGCGGCCAGGCAGTGCGGCGTGCCGCCGGAGCGCTGCCTCATGGTGGGCGACCGCAAATTTGACATAGAAGGCGCCCGCGCGGCGGGTATGGCCAGCGTGGGCGTGTTATACGGCTTCGGCGGGCGCGAAGAGCTCGAGGAGGCCGGCGCCGATTATATCGCGGAGGACTGCGGAGCGCTGAAACGGATTGTTTTGGGGTGATACGCGGGCTTCAGGCTTTTGAATCCCCGCGGGCAAGCCCCTTCACATAGCCGTCAATGGCGTCCGCCACGCGGCGGGAGACCCGGACAGCCTCCACCACGGTTTTGGCGCCCGTTACCACGTCGCCGGAGGCGAACACGCCCTCCCTGGTGGTGCGGCCGCATTCGTCCACGACCACCAGGCCGGTGCTGCTGACGTCAATGCCCTCTGTGGAGGACACAATCACCGCCCTTGGACCCTGGCCCACCGCGATGATGACGGAATTCGCCGGGTACAGCCGCTGCGTCCCCGGAACAGGCTCTGTTTTTTCCTGCCCGTTCTCATCGCTGAACACGCGGGAATCCGCCAGCAGGACCCCTTCTTCCACAAAAGCCGCAACGCTTTTAAAATACTCAAATTTTACACCGTCCATCTTGGCGTAAGCCAGCTCTACATCGTGGGCGGTGACGGCGGATTCTCCCCGGTCGCAGATGATATAGACCTCCCTGCTCCTGTGGCGCAGCGCCGTGCGGGCCACATCCATGGCCACATTTCCGGCGCCGATGACCAGCACCCGCTCCCCCAGGTCGTACACCGCCGGGTTGCGCAGATACTCAATGGCAAAATGCACGTGCCCCAGGCTCTCGCCCTTGATGCCCAGCCGGTTGGGCCGCCAAACGCCCGTGCCCACAAAAACGGCCTGAAACCCGTCGCGGAACAGGTCGTCGATGCTCAGGCACGCGCCGATGGTCGTGTTGGGCCTGATTTTTACGCCGGAACTCAGCAGCTTCGCCTTGAGCCGGTCCAATATGCTTTTGGGCAGGCGGAACTCGGGGATGCCGTAGCGGAGAATGCCGCCGATCTGGTCGTTCCCCTCATACAGGGTAACGTGGTAGTTTCTTTGGGAAAGTAAAAACGCGATCGTAATCCCCGCCGGGCCGGAGCCGATGATGGCGACCCTGCCGCTTTCTCCCGAGGAGACCTCCGGCGTGTGGATGTTCAGATAATAATCCGAAATATACTGCTCAATGGCGCTGATATGCACCGGCATGGATTTCTTGCCCAGAACGCAGTGCCCCTCGCACTGGTTTTCCTGCGGGCATATGTGGGAGCAGACGATCGACAGCGGATTGTTTTCGAACAGCAGCCGGCCGGCCAGCTCCACCTGGTTGCCCAGCAGCAGGTGAATGGCTTCCTTTATGGGGGTGCGCACGGGGCAGCCCTGCATGCAGTGGGGATTTTTGCATTGCAGGCAGCGCCTGGCGTCGTCGATGATGTGCTTATTCAAGATTGCGCCTCCTGTGCGAAAAAAACTGAAAATCATGGATTGACCAAAGCGGGCGCGCATGCTATAATCTCCATTGGGAGGTGAGGCTTTGAAAACCCAGGAATCGGCGGAAAATTATCTGGAAACCATCTTGATGCTGCGTAAAAGCGGAGCCCCCGTGCGCTCCATCGATATTGTCAACGAGCTGGAATACACCAAGCCCAGTGTGAGCGTAGCCATGAAAAATCTGCGTGCTGCGGGGCATATCGCCATGGATGACGAGGGCCATATCACGCTGACGGAAAGCGGGGAAACCATTGCCGAAACCATGTATGAGCGGCATATTTTTATTTCGAATTGGCTCATCGCCCTGGGCGTGGACAGCGAAACCGCCGTCAGCGACGCCTGCAGGATGGAGCATGCCATGAGCGGGCAAAGCTTCGCGGCGATCAAGAAGCATATAGAGCAGCTGTGAGCACTGTGTGCGCCCGTTGGCAACCAATATTCAAAATTACGCAAGAGGTCAATGATGGAATAATCTCAGCCCCGTGAATGCCATCACCATGTCCAATTGGTCGGCGGTTTCGATCACCTGGCCATCGCGGATGGAGCCGCCGGGCTGGGCGATGTAGCGCACGCCGGAGCGGGCCGCCCGCTCCAGGTTGTCGCCGAAGGGGAAGAAGGCGTCGCTGCCCAGGGCGACATCATGGAATTGGGAGAGCCAGGCCTGCTTTTCTTCGAAAGAGAGCGCTTCCGGCTTTGATGTAAAATAGCCCTGCCATTTGCCGTCGCCGAGCACGTCCGCCTCGTGGCCGGAGACATAGAGGTCCATGGCGGTGTCGTATACCGGGCGGGGCAGATGGGGCAGGAAGGGCAGCGCGAGCGCCTTCGGGTGCTGCCGCAGATGCCAGATGTCCGCCTTGTCCCCCGCCAAACGGGTGCAGTGAATCCGGCTTTGCTGCCCCGCGCCCACGCCGATGGTCTGGCCATCCTTCGCGTAGCAAACGGAATTGGACTGGGTGTATTTCAGCGTGATCAGCGCGATGAGCAGATCCCGCCGGGCGGATGCCGGCAGGCAGGTGTTTCGCGTGACAAGCTTTTCCAGCCAGGCGCCGTCGATCTTCACCTCGTTGCGGCCCTGCTCAAAGCTGACGCCGAACAGCTGCTTGCGCTCAATGGGCGCGGGCGTGTAGGCCGGGTCAATGGCCACGACGCTGTATGCGCCCTTGCGCTTTGCTTTTAAAGCCTCCAGGGCCTCGGGCGCGTAGCCGGGGGCGATGATGCCGTCGGAAACCTCGGGCTGGATCAGCAGGGCTGTGGGCAGATCGCAGGGCTCGCTCAGGGCGATCCAGTCCCCGAAGGAGGACATGCGGTCGGAGCCCCGGGCCCGGGCGTAAGCGCAGGCCAGGGGTGAAAGCGCCATGCCCTGCGCCCGGTAAACCCGGCGCAGCGTTTCGTTCAGCGGCTCGCCCACCGCCGCCCCCGCGGGGCTGACGTGCTTGAACGAGGCGGCCGCAGGAAGCCCTGTGGCCTCCCGCAGCTCGCGCACCAGCTGCCAGGCGTTGAGGGCGTCCAGAAAATTGATATACCCCGGCCGGCCGTTGAGAACCTCAATGGGAAGCTCGCCCGCCTCCATAAAGATTCTGGAGGGCTGCTGGTTCGGGTTGCAGCCGTACTTCAATTGGAATTCTTTCATGCGATCACCCTCAAAGCTTGATTTTAATGCAGCTTGTTTTCGATCTTTGTCTGCGTCTCGCCGGTGAGAAGGTTGATGTAGCGCACGAACAGCGCGACCTTGTTCTCTTCGTCCAGCGCGGCCCAAAGGGTGCGGGTGAAGGAGTCGATGCTGCCGCTGAGCGCTACGCGCACGGGCTCCCCCGCGAAGCTGGGGATGACCGGGTTGCCGTCGTTTTTGTAGGTATGAATCAGATGGCCCTCCCCGATAACGGGGGTATCGAACTCGTAGAAGAAGCGCTGGCAGGTTTTCTGCGCGCTCTCGCTGGCCTTAAGGACGCTCATCTGATAGGAAAAGCTCTGCCGCGCTTTCGTGAAGATCGCGCTGACGCGGGGGGTATAATGCGGCGGATCCGGCTCATAGCTGCGTGTGCGCAGGGCCTCGGCGAAGGTTTTTCCGTCCCGCAAAAACTCATAGATGGTATCGGTCTGGTCGCCGTTGGTGATGATGGTCTGGTTGCCCAGCACCCGCACCGGGGAATAGATCACCAGGGAGGGGTCCCGCAGCTTCGACATGTCGTAGGGATGTGTGCGCAGCCCGCTGCCGTCCTTGATAAAGATACGATTGCGGCTGTTTTCGCTGCGGCCCATAATGAAATAAGCGACCACCGCGTTTTGTCCATCGCAGTGGTATCCGATGAGAATGCCGCGCCCGGGATAGGTGTTTCCGTTCAGATATGTCTGGGGTGTTTTCATTCTGCCACTCCTTTCGTATACAAAGAATATTTTACAACAAAACGCTCTGTTTGTCAAATTCTTTCTGTCTCATTCCTCTCTTACTTATATTTTTCTTGACAAATGAGAACGTATGTGCGATAATGGTTTCGCATCTTGCAATACAGATTCAAGTATGTTATAATTATCGGCAGAAAGGAAGCTTTGCATATGCCCGGCATAGACAAAAGAAAAGCAGCGATACAATGTGCGGAAGATGAAATAAGAAGCAGTAAAATTGAGCATGGGATTCTTTTTGATTTGGCGGGCAATATATTATGGAAAAAGAATGGAGAGAAAGATCGGATCGACTTCACCAGGCAGGAAATCAAATCTATGGATGGACGTATTTTTTCACACAACCATCCTGACATGTCTCCCCCGGCTCCCAAGGACGTTTATATGCTCTGGCGTTGTAAACTAAAAGAGCTTCGAACCTGTAACAAATATGGAAGCTATAGCTTGAAAGCGCCGGATCAATGGAAAAACTCCATTGAAGATCAAGAATCGCTCATTGCTGCGTACTGGGCGATTGATCATAGAATTGGTTTTCATTATCGTTATATTGCAGCCGCCTCGGGAAAAAGCATATTTTATTATCTGGATGAAATTCAGGAAAAAGCCATTCAAGAACTCTGTCAGAAATACGAAATTGAATTCATTTGGGAGGTGCTAATGTGAATCAGAGCGAAGCATTCTTTACGCTGGACGACCGCCCTTTTAAGCGCGATTTGGAGACAGGCGAAATCTTGAGAGATCCGGAAACAGGCGAATTGATCCAAATCAGCAGGGAAGAATACAATGACCTGCTCGCGGAGCACATCAGGAAATTAAGATTCGAAACAAAGGCAAGCTAATCCATGCAAGTGAAGACCGATACTATACCGTGATGGCGGTATAGTATCGTTTGCTCATAGGATAGGGAGGTTTTGCACTACATGTTTGCCCGTATCAACAGCATGGGCTGTTACGGCCTGGAGGCCTTCTGCGTGGAGGTGGAGGCGGATATCCCGCAGGGGCTGCCCCGCTTCGATATCGTCGGCCTGCCGGACACCTCCGTGAGCGAGGCGCGGGAACGCGTGCGCTCCGCGATGAAAAACAGCGGCTACGACTTTCCCTATAGCCGCATCACTGTCAACCTTGCCCCCGCCGACCGCCGCAAGGAAGGCCCTCTCTATGATTTGCCCATCCTCATCGCCCTGCTGGCGGCCAGCGGCCAGCTGCGCGGGGGCGGGATGCAGGACGAGGCCTGGCAGCGCACCGCCTTCATCGGCGAGCTCAGCCTGGATGGCTCGGTGCGCAAGGTCAACGGCGCGCTCCCCATGGTGATCCAGGCCCGGGACGCCGGCTGGAGGGAGGTTTTTCTTCCCGCGCAAAACGCCGCCGAAAGCGCGGTGGTGGAGGGTATCACGGTCTATCCGGTCAATGATGTGCGGGAGCTGCTGGCGCATCTGCGCGGGCAAAATAAAATCGACCCCGCGAAACCCCTGGAGGATCCCGTGGAGACGGTTTTGTCCCTGGTGGATTACGCCGAGGTGAAGGGCCAGCAGGAGGCGCGGCACGCCCTGGAGATCGCGGCGGCGGGCAACCACAACGTGCTGATGATCGGCCCGCCGGGCTCGGGAAAGAGTATGCTGGCCGAGCGCCTGCCCACAATTCTGCCTCACATGACCCGGGAGGAGAGTCTGGAAACCACGAAGCTCTATTCCGTGGCGGGCAAGATGCCGCCGGACACCTCCCTCATCCGCACGCGGCCCTTCCGCTCGCCCCACCATACGGTATCGGCCGCGGCGCTTTCGGGCGGGGGCAGTATTCCGCGCCCCGGCGAGCTGAGCCTGGCCCACAACGGCGTGCTCTTTCTGGACGAGCTGCTGGAGTTCGACCGGGCCGCCCTGGAGGTGCTTCGCCAGCCCCTGGAAAACCGCACGGTAACCATTGCCCGCGTGGCCGGCACGGTGAAATACCCCTGCACCGTGATGCTCGTGTGCGCCATGAACCCCTGTCCCTGCGGAAATTACGGGCATCCCACCAAACGCTGCAGCTGCCCTCAGGGCGCGGCGCAGCGCTATCTTTCCCGGGCCTCGGGGCCGCTGCTGGACCGCCTGGATATTCATATTGAGGTGCCGCCGGTGGACTTTTCCCGCCTGTCGGCCAAGGGGCCGAGCGAGAGCTCCGCCGCGATACGCGCCAGGGTCAACGCGGCGCGGGCCGTGCAGGAGGAGCGTTTCCGGAACACCGGCATTTTCGCCAACGGCCAGATGAGCGCCGCCATGACCCGCAGCCACTGCCAGCTGGACAGCCAAAGCCTTGAGCTGCTCCGGCGCGCCTTCGATACCCTGGGGCTTTCCGCCCGGGCCTACGACAAGATTCTCCGCGTGGCCCGCACCATCGCGGATCTGGAGGGCCGGGAAAGCATTGACGCGCAGCACATCGCCGAGGCGATTCAGCTGCGCAGCCTGGACCGGAAGTTCTGGGCGGAGCGGTAATAAAAAAGCCAAAAGCTTTAGCAGAAAGAAGGCTGCCTATGTCTGACGCGCACAAAAACGCCGGCCGATTCATGGGTTTTGCCGGCGCCTATAACGCCGTACGCCCGGCTTGTCCCCAATATGTCGTGGAAATCCTGACCCGCTATCTTGGCCGTCGCCCGGAAACGGTGGTGGACCTCGGCTGCGGCACAGGGCTCTCCACCTTTATATGGAGCGATGCGGCGGGTCGGGTGATCGGTATAGAACCCAGCGCCGATATGCTTGCCGAGGCAATGGAAAGCGCAAAGCAACTGCCAAACGTCGTGTTTGGGCAGGCCTTTTCGGATAACATCGGCCTCGAAAGCGGGATCGCCGATATCGTGACCTGCTCGCAGTCGTTCCACTGGATGGAGCCGGTCTCCACCCTGCGTGAGGTGCGCCGTTTGCTGAAGCCGGGGGGCGTGTTCGCCGCATATGACTGCGACTGGCCGCCAGCTTGCTGCGCCGACGTAGATCTGGCTTATCAATTGCTGTTTGAAAAGGTTTACCAAATAGAGCGGGAAGATGAGAAGCTCAAAAAGGCCTTCATCCAATATCCGAAGAACCGGCACCTGGAAAATATGCGGATCTCCGGAGCTTTTCGATATATACGGGAGCTGGTATTTGCCAGCGTTGAAGCAAGCGACGTGGAACGCTTTATCGGAATCGCGCTGTCACAGAGCAGGCTGCGGGCCGTTTTGAAGCAAAGTCCCACGCTGATTGAGGAGGAGCTGGCCATGTTCCACCAAGCTGTGGAGCGGCATTTTGGCAGTCAAACGCGGCGGATTGATTTTTGTTATCGCATGCGGATCGGCGTGGTGTAGGCGGGGCGTTTGTGTTTTTATTCACGCCTCCCGCCCGAAGTCACAGACCTCCCGCAGCGTGCAGGCCCCGCATTTCGGCCTTCTTGCCACGCAGACCGCTCTGCCGTGCAGCACGCAGCGGTGGCAGAAGTTGTTGCTCTCCGCCGGGTCCAGAAGCGCCCGCAGCTCCCGCTCCACCCGCTCTGGATTTTTTGTGTTCACCAGCCCCAGCAGGTTCGTTATGCGGATCAGATGGGTGTCCGTCACCACGGCGGGCTGGCCGAAGATATCCCCCAGAATCAGGTTCGCTGTTTTGCGGCCCACACCGGAAAGGGACGTCAGCTCCTCCATGGTGGCGGGCACCTTGCCGTTATGCCGCTGGCATAGCTGCTGTGAAAGGGCAATCAAATCCGCCGCCTTGGTGCGAAAAAAGCCGCAGGAGCGGATGAGCTCCTCCACATCGCCCTGCTCCGCCCGGGCCATGGCATCCGGTGTGGGATAGCGCGCGAACAGGGCGGGGGTCACGAGGTTCACCCGGGCGTCGGTGCACTGCGCGGCAAGCCGCACGGCCACCAGCAGCCGAAACGGCTCCTTTTCCGTCAGGGAGCACAGCGCTTCGGGGTACGCCTCTTTTAGAAGCGCCACGCATTTCGCCGCCTTGTCCGCCAAAGGAGATAATGGCGCGTTCAACAGATCGTCCCTCCCCCTATGATCATATCGTCTTCATACAGCACAACCGCCTGGCCCGGCGTGATGGCCCGCTGGGGCTCGTCGAAGACCACGCGCAGCTCCTTCGGTCCCGTTTGCTCGGCGGTGGCCCATTGCTCCGTCTGGCGGTAGCGCAGCTTCGCCTTGCAGCGCAGCGGACGCTCCAGGCGCTCATACGCGATGAGATTGAGCTCCCGGGCCATGAGCTCCCGGGAAAAAAGCAGCGCGGGATCTCCCACCACGACGATATTTTCCGCCGGGCGGATCTCGCAGACATAGCCCGGCTGCTCCAGCGCGAGCCCCAGGCCCTTGCGCTGGCCCAGGGTATAGCGGGCCGTTCCTTTGTGCGTGCCCAGCCGGTTTCCCTGCGGATCGACAAAATCGCCGGGCGTCAGCGGCGCGCCGGTATAACGCTCCAAAAACGCGCCGTAATCGCCCTCCGGCAAAAAGCAGATATCCTGGCTGTCGCGCTTGGCGGCGTTGGCGAAGCCTTGGGCGGCGGCGTATTCGCGCACCTGCCGCTTGGTCAGCTCGCCCAGGGGAAACAGGCAGCGCGCCAGCTGCCCCTGCGTGAGGGAATAGAGCACATAGCTTTGGTCCTTGGATAGATCGCGGGCCTTGCGCAGAATCCAGCGGCCCGCCGCCCCGTCATATTCCCGGCGGACATAGTGACCGCTGGCCACGGCGTCATAGCCCAGCTCCTCCGCCCGCCGCAGCAGCGCCTCGAATTTCACATAGCGGTTGCAGACGACACAGGGGTTGGGCGTTTCGCCCCGCAGATAGCTCTCGCAGAACTCCCGCACGACAGTCTCCCCGAACAGCTCCCGCCGGTCCAGCACCTCAAAAGGGATGCCCAGCCGCGACGCGACGCCGCGGGCATCCGCAATTTCATTGTTCACCGCGCCTTGCGTCTTGCGGTTTAATTCCAGGGTGATCCCCCGGCATTCATGGCCCTGCTCCAGAAGCAGCGCGGCGGCCGCGGAACTATCCACGCCGCCGCTCATGGCAATTACAATTCTCAATTCTCAATTCTCAATTCTCAATGATTTCCCAGCCGGATCATCTCGTCGATGCACTTGCGGGCATCGCGCAGGGTATCGCCGTCCAGGATAATTTCTTCTCCGCCCTGCCCCCGCAGCGCCAGCAGAACGTCCGGCAGCGTGGTCAGCTTCATGTTGGGGCAGATGAGCTTGCCGCTGAGGCCGTAGAAGCGTTTCTCCGGGCATTCGTATTGCAGATGCTCCGCGATGCTCAGCTCCGTGCCGATGATGAACTCCCGCGCGGAGGACGCCTTGGCGTAGCGCATGATCCCGGCGGTGGAGCCGACGTAATCCGCCAGGGCCACCACGGCGGGCACGCATTCCGGGTGCGCCAGCACGAGGGCGCCGGGGTGGGCCGCCTTCGCGCGCTTCACCTCCCCGGGCGTGACGGCGGCGTGGATCGGGCAGCCGCCCTGCAGCAGCCTGATCTCCTTTTCCGGGACCTGCTTCGCCACATAGTCGCCCAGGTTGCAATCCGGGACGAAGAGAATTTTTTCATTGGGCAGCCTGCGGACGATCTCCACCGCGGAGGAGGAGGTCACGCAGACGTCGCAGAGCGTTTTCAGGCTTGCCGTGGTGTTGATATACGCGACCGTGGTGTGTTCCGGAAACCGGGCCTGTGCGGCGGCAAGCATCTCGCGGTCCATCTGCTCGGCCATGGGGCAGCCCGCGCCGGGCTTCGCGAGAATCACGGTTTTCTCCGGCGAAAGCAGCTTTACGGTTTCGGCCATAAAGCGCACGCCGCACATGAGCATCGTGGCCTGCGTCTGCCGCGCCGCGGCCGCGCTCAGGGCAAAGGAATCCCCTGTCACGTCGGCGATTTCAAGGATCTCCCGCGCCTGGTAGCTATGCGCGAGGATGCAGGCGTCATTTTCTTTTTTGAGCCGCAGGATCTCGGCCTGGAGCTGTGCGATGGTCATTGGCGAACCTTTATGCGGCATAAATCTGTACCCCTGTATTCTGTATTTCCCGGTCAATGCGGGAATCGTTTATGACCTCACAGGTATCAATTAGATCAATCTCTTTTCGAAGCGCTTGCTCAACATCATAGCCAAACCCATAAAACGCAAGCCCCATCAACCCGCTGTCTACCAGCAGGTCAACATCGCTGACGGGCCGGGCCTCGCCTCTGGCGTACGAACCGAAGAGCACCGCCCGGCGCACCCCATATTGGCGGAACACCGGCGTAAGCCGGTCCTTGATTTCGTCTACGCTGTAAACATCCCGCGTGTTGTATTCCACTTCCATAACGGCTTATTCCTCCACAAGGTCTCCATGGTCGTGCGCGTGCCCGCCGCGCTCCAGATCCGCGAAGAGCGCCGGGTCGTAGGCAATGCCGGCGCGGTCGTAATAATCCTTGATCGCCGTCTTTACGGCCTCCTCGGCCAGCACGGAGCAGTGCATCTTCACCGGCGGCAGGCCGTCGAGGGCCTCGGCCACGGCCTTATTGGTGAGCGTCAGAGCCTCCTCCACGGCCCTGCCCTTGATGAGCTCCGTGGCCATGGAGCTCGTGGCGATGGCCGAAGCGCAGCCGAAGGTCTTGAATTTCACGTCGGCGATAACGCCGTCCTCAATTTGAAGATACACCTTCATGATATCGCCGCAGCTGGCGTTGCCGACCTCGCCGACGCCGTCGGCGTTTTCGATTTCGCCCACATTGCGCGGATTGATGAAGTGATCCTTCACTTTTTCGCTGTATACCATTGCCATACGATACTCTCCTTTGCCATATGGATAATCTCCTTGATTTTACGATGCGCTTTCGTCTAAGCGCCGAAGGCATTAGCCCCGGCGCAGCCGGTCCCACACGGGCGAAATGCTTCTCAGGTACTCCACCGTCTGGGGCACGGCCTCCAGCGCGAGGTCAATCTCCTCCCGGGTGGTGTAGCGGGAAAGGCTCAGGCGCAGGGAGCCGTGAGCGACCTCGTGGGGCCTGCCCAGCGCCAGCAGCACATGGCTGGGCTCCAGGGAGCCTGAGGTGCAGGCCGAGCCCGAGGAAGCCGCGATGCCTTTGGCGTCCAGCAGCAGCAGCAGGGCCTCTCCTTCCAGGCCCTCGAAGCAGAGGCTGGCATTGCCGGGCAGCCTTTGCAGCCGGTCGCCGTTGAGATGTGTGCGCGGCAGCCGCAGGAACTGGTCGATCATTTCATCACGGAAGCCCGTCAAGCGGAGAGAGACCTCCGCCAGCTCCGCGGCGGATTCCTCCAGCGCGGCTGCCATGCCCATGATACCGGGAATGTTCTCGGTGCCCGCCCGGCGGGAGCGCTCCTGCGCGCCGCCCAGCAGCAGCGGGCACAGCGGCGCGCCGCGCCGGCAGTAGAGCGCGCCGACCCCCTTCGGGCCGTGGAATTTATGCGCCGAAAGGCTGAGCATGTCCACATTCATCGCGCGCACATCCACCGGGATATGGCCCACGGCCTGCACCGCGTCGCTATGGAACACCACGCCCCGCGCCCGGCAGAGCTCCCCCAGTGCCGCGATGGGCTGAATCGTGCCCACCTCGTTATTGGCCGTCATAATGGTGACCAGGGCGGTGTCCTCCCGCAGGGCGGCCTCCAGGTCGGCGGGCTTCACCAGGCCGGTTTCGGGCTCCACGGGCAGCAGGGTGATTTCGAAGCCCTCTTTTTGCAGCGCCTCCAGGGGATGCAGCACCGCGTGGTGCTCAATCGCGCTGGATATGATGTGCCTTTTCCGGCGCTCCGGGGCCGGCGCGGGGCGCCGCGCGGCGCTGCAATTCGCGGCGCTGCAGATGGCCATGTTGTTGGATTCCGTGCCGCCGGAGGTGAAGTAGATCTCCCCCGGATCGGCATGGATGGCCGCGGCGATGCGCTCCCGGGCGTTTTGCAGGGCCGCGCCCGCCCGCTGCCCCTCGTCATGCAGGCTGGAGGGATTGCCGTAAATTCCGTCAAAATAGGGAAGCATGGCCTCCCGGGCGGCGTCGCTGAGCCGCGTGGTCGCCGCGTTATCCAAATATGCGCGCAAAGGCAAAACCTTCTTTCTGACTTTTGCTTTATGTCTGTTTTTTTGTTGACTTCCTGCGAAATTGATTGGTTCCAGCGGGCGCACACAGTGCGCCCCTACGATGATCCTTCGTGATGGATTGATATCAAATTAGGGCAGAATTCATAGTAGGGGCGACCTGCGGTCGCCCACTGGCAAAAAGCAACCTGTTTCGCAAGAAGTTTGTTTCTGTTTCGCAATTTCTTTTTTTAATTTTTATTTCGCAAATTTCTTTTTTAAAATTTATTTCGCGAATAACGGCGTGGATAAATATCTTTCCCCGCTGTCGGGTAATATCACGACGATCAGCTTGCCGGCGTTTTCCGGCCGGGCGGCCACCTGCCCCGCGGCCCACAGCGCCGCGCCGGAGGAAATCCCCGCCAGCACGCCCTGGGTCAGCGCGAGGGTCCTGCTGGCCTCGCAGGCCTCCGCCTCGCCGACGGCTATGATTTCATCATAGATCCCCTGGTCCAGGGTGTCGGGCACAAAGCCCGCCCCGATGCCCTGGAGCTTGTGCGGGCCGGGCGCGCCGCCCGAAAGCACGGGGGAATCCGCCGGCTCCACGGCGACGACCCGGAGGAGAGGATTCATCCCCTTGAGATAAGCGCCCGCGCCGCTGATCGTGCCGCCGGTGCCCACCCCCGCCACCAGAATATCCACCAGGCCCTGTGTGCCCGCCCAGATCTCCGGGCCGGTGGTCTCAAAGTGCGTCCGGGGGTTCACCGGGTTGCTGAATTGGCGGGGGACGAAGCTGCCCGGCGTTTCGGCATGGAGCCGCTCCGCCCTGGCGATGGCCCCCTTCATGCCCTTGGCCCCTTCGGTGAGCACCAGCTGCGCGCCGTAGGCCGCCAGGAGGTTCCGCCGCTCGATGGACATGGTCTCCGGCATGGTGAGCACGATTCCATAGCCCTTCGCGGCGGCGATGGCGGCCAGGCCGATGCCCGTGTTGCCGCTGGTGGGCTCGATGATCACCGCCCCGGGCTTCAGCATGCCCCTGGCCTCGGCGTCCGCAATCATTGCCCGGGCAACCCGGTCCTTGACGCTTCCGGCGGGGTTGAGATATTCCAGCTTCGCGGTGATGCGCGCGCCGGACTTTTGCTTTTTCGCGTAGCTGTCCAGCGCCAGCAGCGGCGTGCCGCCGATGATATCCGTGATGGAATTGGGTATGGTCATGGGCTAACTCTCTTTCTGGTAATGCAGGAAGCGGTCCATCAGCGCCGCCGGCGTGACGCACTGCCCCGAGGGCGAGGCGCACGCGCCGAACTCGAAAATCCACGGGCCGGCGTAGTTCAGCTCCGCAAAAACGCGCAGCAGCGCGGGCCAGTCGATCACGCCGTCGCCGGGGGGCCAGTGGCGCTCTCGCGCGCCGTCGTAATCCGAAAGGTGGGTGGTGATCACCCGCTCCCCCAGCCGCCGCAGAAAGGTCCCGTGGGCCTCCAGGGTCAGGTGGTTCACGTCGAAGCAAATGCCCGCGTGCTTTCCGCCGCCCGTAAGCGTCAGCAGTTCGCCCGACTGGTTGCCCAGGGCCGTGCCCGGCAGGTTTTCCACCGCCAGCTGAATCCCCGCTTCCCGCGAGAAGGCCCCCAGCAGCCCGATGGATTCCTCCGCCACCCGCAGGCGCAGCCCGCGCTCATTCGCGCGGATTGGCGCGCTGCTCGCGTGCAGCACCGCGGCCGTGATGCCCTCCGAAGCCGCCCAGTGCAAAAAAATCCGCAGCAGCTCCAGCCGCGCGCGCCGCTTTGCCTTGCCGGGCTCCGAAATATCCCAGGCCTCGCCGTAGGGAAGGTGAATGGACCGCACGTGCAGGCCCGCTTCCCGCAGCAGCTTGAGCTCCCGCTGGGCGTCGATGAACATGTCATCGGTGCCCAGCTTCATTTTCATGCCCATCTCAAGCTCGGTGAAGCCCGCGGCGAGAGCCGCTCTGAAGCTTTCAACTGTTCTCTGCCTGAAAAAGCCCACCGCGAGGCCATAGACGTTCTTTGGCTGATTGCGCTCCATATAACCTGTCTCCCATCTGATTGCAAAAATGAGCTTACAGGCTATATTTATTCGCTGCTGTCTTGTACTATACGGCTTTGAAGCCCAATTCAAGATCGGCGAGGATATCGCCGATATGCTCAATGCCGATACTCAGCCGCACGGTGCCGGGCAGAATGCCGCAGTCCAGGCGGTCCTCTTCGCTCAGCTGGGCGTGGGTGGTGCTGGCCGGATGCACCACAAGGCTCTTGACGTCCGCGACGTTGGCCACCATGGCGAAGAGCTCCAGGCCTTCGCAGAAGCGCCGGGCGGCATCGGCCCCGCCCTTGATCTCAAAGGTAAAGATGGAGCCCGCGCCCCTGGAAAAGTATTTTTGATACAGCGCGTGGTCGGGGTGCCCGGGCAGCGCGGGATGGTTCACCCGCTCCACCCCGGGATGCGCCGCGAGGTATTCCACCACCCGCAGCGCGTTTTGGGTGTGCCGCTCCATGCGCAGCGAGAGGGTATCCATGCCCTGCAGGAGCAGGAAGGAATTGAAGGGGCTGATACAGGCGCCGGTGTCCCGCAGGAGCGTCGTACGCATTTTGGCGATATAGGCCGCCGGCCCCGCCGCCTCGGTAAATACCACGCCGTGGTAGCTTTCGTTGGGCTCCGACAGGCCGGGGAATTTTCCGTTGGCCCAGTCGAAGCCGCCGCTGTCCACAACCACGCCGCCGGTAACCGTGCCATGCCCGCCCAGGAACTTCGTGGCGGAGTGCAGCACGATGTCGGCCCCGTACTCGATGGGGCGCAGGAGATAGGGCGTGGCGAAGGTGTTGTCGGCGATCAGGGGAATGCCGTGGCGGTGGGCGATATCGGCCAGGGCCTCAATATCCGGCACCGTGGAATTGGGGTTGCCCAGGGTTTCGAAAAAAAGCGCCTTGGTATTGGGGCGGATCGCTGCCTCAAAGCTGGCGGGATCCCCGCCGTCGACGAAGGTCGTTTCCAGGCCCTGTTGGGGCAGGGTATGGGAAAACAGGTTGAAGGTGCCGCCATAGACGCGCTTGTCGGAGACGATATGATCCCCCGCCCGGGCGATGTTCTGCACGGCGTAGGCCACCGCCGCCATGCCGGAGGCCATGGAAAGCGCGGCCACGCCCCCCTCCAGAGCCGCGGCGCGCCGCTCAAAGGCGTCTGAGGTGGGGTTCATAATGCGGGTATAGATATTGCCGGGCTCCGTGAGGGCAAAGCGCGCCGCCGCCGATTCGGAATCCGGGAAAACATAGGCGTTGGTGAGATAGATTGGAATCTCGTGGGCGTCCGTGGCCGGGTCGGGCCGCTCATGGCCCACCTGCACCTGCAGGGTTTCGAATTGATATTTTTGCTTCTCCATGCGAATTCTCCTCGTTATGTCATCTGAGCAGGGCGCTCAGCCCCGCGCCGAACACGCCTAAAAGCATCAATGCCGCCAATACGACAGCGACGATGCGGGTCCAGTTCGATTTTTTCTGCATACGCTTCACCTCATGCTAAGTTCATAATCCCGCTCCAGCTTTTCGATTTGCGGCAGCATGCCCAGATGGTCCGGCAGGTGGGCGGGCAGCTGGCAGATATCATGGCCGGGAAGGCTGTTGGCCTCCACCAGAACAGGGCCGCGGGGCGTAATGGCCGCGTCCCAGCCCAGGTAACGTACCTCCGGCTCCGCCAGGGCGGCCTCCCGCACCATGGCGAGGCATTCCTTCCAAAAGGGGATCTGAAAGCCGACAATCGGCTCTCCGCTGACGGGGTGCGTTTCGTAGCTGAGGCCGTCCTTGTCCGCGGCGGGAAGGGAAATCACGCCGGTTTCGAGATCTATGGGGGCCGCGAACCCGCCCGCGTTGAGGTTATCCACCTCGCGGCCGTTGCTCATGCGCAGAAAGGCTTTGAGAAAATGCGTTTCCTCCCCCAGGCGCAGCGTCATCACGCGCACGGTGTTCACCGCCAGGGGGCACAGGCGCGTCAGCGCCTCGTGCTGCTGAATCGGCTCCTCCCAGAGTGTATGGTTTGAGCTCCGCATTCGTTCGCGCAGCGCTTCGGGGGGCTCGCCGTGGTCAACAGTGATTTTTAAAACCCCGGAGCCGCACATGCCGTCGGGGGTTTTGGCGAAAAAGACGGGGTTTTTCGCGAGAAAGGCCGCCAGCTCCTCCGCGCCGGCCACCGTGATATCCAGCCAGCCGCGGCCCAGGAAGCGCTCATACAGGCGGCAGAAGCTCAGCTTGTTTTCCACCAGCGCCGCGCGGTCGGGCCGGTTATATTTCGCGATAAGGGCGTTGCTCCTGCTCCGGGTGAGATAGGTGGCCCGCTGGGCGCGGCCGCGGCGGTAGAATTCGAACAGACGGTAATCCATATACCCCGCGCCATAGCGGAACCCGCAATATACCATATCCATAAACAGCCAGAAGGCTGGCTTGCGCGCTTTGCCGCTCAATTCGCGGGCGACGGCCCGCATTCGTCTGGTATCCATTTTGCGCACGCGCGAAATGACATATTTTGCTTGCCGAAACACAGGCCCCGCCCTCCTTTGCATTGTTTTGTGGGTAGGGGCTCAAAAATTTGAGCCCTGTTGATTCTTGCTCTTAGTTGGCAGGGCTCAAAAATTTGAGCCCCTACATTTTTTAGCCCCTACACATTTTTTAGCCT
>WRMQ01000016.1 GCA_009777055.1 Oscillospiraceae bacterium | reverse complement strand
CCGGCCTCCCGCCGCGCGGGGTGCTCCGGCGGGGGGCCCCGGGGCTGGCGTCCTTTCTGCGGCCGGTCAAGCAGGTGCTTTTCGGCGGGCATCCCCTGCTGGCGGCCGCGCGGCTGATGGCAAAATGGCAGATAAGCAGGGACTTTCCTTTGTCGTCCCACAGCGAGGACAGCGTTGTCTTCGCGACGCTGCAAAAATACTGGGATAAGCTGCTGCCTCTGCTGCCCAGACAGGAGAAAGAATACGACGCGGCAATCAGCTTTCAGTGGCCGCACCACTATGTCGCGCGGCGGGTAAAGGCAAAATACAAGGCCGCCTGGGTGCATACGGATTTCCGCGCCGCGGCGCTCAACACGGCGGGAGATCTGGCGGTCTGGCGGGAATTCAATGACATCGCCGCTGTCTCGCGGGGGGTGCTCGAAGGCTTCGCGGATGTTCATCCCGCTCTGACGGATCGCTGCTTTGTCTTTGAAAACCTCCTCAGCCCCGCCGCCGTGCGCGCCAAAGCGGATGCCTTCGTGCCCGAAGATATGCCATGCCCCGGGAACGCCTTCAGGCTGCTTACGGTGGGCCGTTTCTGTTACCCCAAAGCCTTCGACCAGGCCCTGCGCATCTGCGGGGAGCTCCTGGCGCTGGGGCTGAACCTCGTTTGGTACGCCATTGGCTTTGGCAGCGAGGCACAGCCGCTGCGCCGCCTCATTGAGGAAATGGGCCTGGAGGACCGCTTCATTCTTCTGGGCCAGCGGGAAAACCCCTATCCCTATATGAAGGTCTGCGACCTGTATGTGCAGCCCTCCCGCTATGAGGGCAAGGCTGTTACCGTGATGGAGGCCCTGACCCTGGGCAAGCCGGTAGTGGTCACAAATTTCCCCACCGCCGCGGCACAGGTGGAGGACGGCGCCGACGCCCGGATCGTGCCCATGGATCCTCCCGCCGCCGCACGGGAGATCGCCGCTCTGCTGGCGGATCCCGCTGAAATGCGCCGGCTGGCGGACAATGCCGCCAAGCGGGACTACAGCGGATATGATCAGCTGGAAGGACTATATGAAAGGCTGTGTGTCTAGAAAACCGCGCGAAAAGAGGAGTGCCTGTTTTGAATTTTCCCGCGAAAAAGCGCCCCCGTATCCTGTTTGTCCTGCCCTCCCTGGCGGGCGGCGGCGCGGAAAAAAGCCTGATCACACTGCTATGGGCGCTGGAAGCCCGCGGCGGCGGCGTTTCGTTTGACGCCGATCTCTTTCTCTTCGAGGAAAAAGGGCTGTTTCTCACGCAGCTTCCGCCCTGGGTGCGGCTGCGCTCCGCCGGAAAGCGCTATGAGCTGTTCACCGGCAGCGGATGCCGGGCGCTGCGGTATTTCCTGCTGCGCGGGCGGCCGGATCTCCTGCTGGCCCGCTGGCGCTACCGAAAGGCCTGGAACGGCCCGGAGGAAGCGCTCGGCTGGAGGCTCTGGCAGGCGATGCGCCGCGCGCTTCCCCGGCTACGGAGGCAATATGACGCCGCCGTGGGCTATTTGGAGGGATACGCGAATTATTTTGTCATCGATAACGTAAAAGCCCGGCGGAAAATCGCCTGGCTGCACACCGATTACCGGCGGGTTCCATCGCTCAAAGAGGCCGACAAGCGGTACCTGCCCCTGTTCGACGCGGCAGTGAGCGTTTCCGGGGCCTGCTGCGACGCCCTCGCGGAGGCCCTGCCGGCTCTGGAGGGAAAAATCCATTGTGTGGAAAACATCGTCTCCCCTGTCCTGCTGCGGGAGCTCGCCCAGGCCGCGCCGCCGCCCTGGGAGCCCCCGGACATGCCTGTGCTGCTGAGCATCGGCAGGCTGGTGGAGCTCAAGGGCCATGACGTCGCTGTCCGCGCCTGCGGCATCCTCAAGCGAATGGGCATCGCCCTGCGCTGGTATGTCATCGGCGCGGGGGAGAGAGAGGCCCCGCTGCGGGAGCTGATTGCCGAAGAAGGTCTGGCCGACCGCTTTTTTCTGCTCGGCGAAACGCTGAACCCGTATCCGGCGCTGGCGGCCTGCGATATCTATGTGCAGCCCTCCCGCTTTGAGGGCAAGAGCATTGCCCTGGAGGAGGCAAAGGCCCTGGCAAAGCCTATCGTCTGCACCCGGTTCAAGACGGTGCGGGACCAGATTACGGAGGGCGAGACCGGCCTGACAGCCAGAATCGGGGACGCCGCGGATCTGGCGGCGCGGATCAAATTTCTGCTGGAGCGCCCCGGGCTTCAACGGCTGCTGCGGGATAATCTGACAAAGCTTGAGGGAAATGAGGCGCAGGCTGACAAATTTTTGCGCATTTGCGATATTTTTCCGGCGTTTTAAGGATTTTCAGCTTGAAAACCGACTAAAAATTTGATATGATATATATAGTTCGTTTGCATTTTAAAGATAGCGAATATTTTAAGCAGGAGGTTGGGCTGTGAGTTTCATCGAATTTGAGGGCGTTTCCAAGGAGTACGTCATGGGCGAGGTCACCATCCGCGCGATGGATAACTGCGACTTTGCAATTGAGGAGGGCGAGCTGGCGCTGATCGTGGGCTCCAGCGGCGCCGGCAAAACCACGGCGCTGAACATTTTGGGCGGCATGGACTCCGCCAGCGGCGGCATTGTCCGGGTGGACGGCAGCGACATCACCCACGTGAGCAACCGCAAGCTTATTGAGTTCCGGCGCAACCAGGTGGGCTTTGTCTTCCAGTTTTATAACCTGATCCCCAACCTGACGGCCCTGGAAAACGTGGAGATCGCCACGCAGCTGAGCGTCAATCCGCTTCTGCCGGAGGAGGTTCTGGAGCAGGTGGGCTTGGCCGACCGGATGAACAATTTTCCGGCGCAGCTTTCCGGCGGCGAGCAGCAGCGCGTTTCCATCGCCCGCGCGCTGGCGAAAAATCCGCGCCTGCTGCTGTGCGATGAGCCCACAGGCGCCCTGGACTACGCCACCGGCAAGCAGATTTTGTCGCTGCTGCAGCGCACCTGCCGCGAAACCGGCATGACGGTCATCATCATCACTCACAACCAGGCCATTGAGCCCATCGCCGACCGCGTCATCCGCATGCGCAGCGGACAGATTTATAACGTCTCGCTGAACGAAAACCCCAAAGATGTCAACGACCTGGAATGGTAGCGCGTTCCTATAAAATAAACTATAAATTGCTAAGTGGGAGGGCATTGTGACAAGAGCTTTGTTTCGCGATACGCTGCGGGCTATCCGGAAGACGTTTTCGCGCTTTATCTCAATCGTCATCATTGTCGCGCTGGGGGTAGGCTTTTTTGCGGGCCTCAAGTCCGTTTCGCCCAACATGAAAAAAGCCGCGGATTCGTTTTATGAAAAGCACCGTCTGGCCGACATCGTGCTGATCTCCACCGTAGGCTTCGATGAACAGGACCGCGCCATCGTGCTGGAGCAGCCCGGCGTGGCCTCCGCGACGCTTTCGCGCTTCTTCGATTCGCTGCTGTATGAGGAGGTTACCTTCGAAAACGAGGACGGCGAGGAGGAAACCGAGCTGCGGGTGGCGCAGTCCATGACCGGCACCGGCTACGTTTGCCGGGTCATCGGCTACGACTTCGCGCAAATGGCGGGCAGTGAATCAGACCGGCTCAATCAGCTGGAATTCGTGACCGGGCGGCTGCCGGTCGCACCCAACGAGTGCATGGTGAGCGCCTATGAGCACCGGATGGACCCCGCGCACTACACCATAGGCAGCAAGCTGCAGCTGCGCGGCGACCACGAGGATATCCTGGATTCGCTGAAATATTCGGAATACACCATCGTCGGCGTGGTGTATTCGCCGGAGTTCATATCCATGGAGCTTGGCGCCTCCCAGGCGGGCGGCGGCGAGCTCAGCGGCTATATCTATGTGCCGGACGAGGCCTTCCAGATGGAGGACAGCTACACAACGCTCTACGTCGGCGTGGAGGGCACACAGTCGCTGGACGCCTATTCCAAGACATATGCCGATCGAATCCGCCCGGTGCAGGACAAGCTGGAGGAGATCTCCAGCGTGGTCGTAAAACAGCGGGCCGAGCGCCTGCGCGAGACCTATGGGCCCCGTCTGACTGAGGGCAAAATTGAGCTGGAGCAAAAGCGCAAGGAGGCCGCGGAGGGCCTGGCGGAAGCCCGGGAGGAAATCAAAAGGCTCAAAGAGGGCGTAAAGGAAGGGCCTGACGCCTATCGCCGCGACAAAGAGGCCGCCGAAAAGCGCCTGGCCGCCGCCCAAAAGGAATACGAGGACGGCCTGATCGAATACGACAAAAGAACCACGGAATACAACGCCGGCAAGAAAAAATTCGACGAAGCCAAAAAAATGATGGACGAGCACCCCTATGCCCTGGCGGAATACGAGGAGGCCCAGCAGAAGCTGGAGCGCGCCCAAAACAGCATGGAAATCGCCGGCATCGCCGTACGGGCGGGCAAAAGCGCTATCAAGGTGGGGCGCTCCGTGCTGGAAAGCGGCGACCAGGAGCGGCTGGAAAACGCCCTTCGGATGCTCGCGGAATTCGTGCCCATGGAGGAGGATGACAAGACCTTCGAGGGCCTGCAAAAGCGCATGGAAGAGGCCGAGGTCCAGCTGGCCGAGCAGGAGGAGGCTGTCGCGGAGGGTCAGGCGGAAATTGACGCGGCCCGGAAGGAGCTCAAGGACATCGAGCCCCTCATCAAGCAAATCCACGAATACAACGACGCCACGGCGACGCTGGCCAAGGCTTATCAGGACCTGGAGGCTGCCCGCAAGCGGCTGGAGGCGGCCCCCGCCGAAATTGAGGCAGGCGAAAAGGAGCTGGCAAGGGTGCTGGCCCAGGCGCAAAAAGACCTGGCCAACTATTCCTCCCTCGACCGCAGCTCCGAGAAGGAGCTGGCCCGGGAGGAGGCGGAAATCCAGCGGCAGCTGGCCGACGCCGAGCGGACGATCCGCAGGGGCGAAAACCTGATGATCTCCCTGCCCAACGCCCAGTGGCTCAGCGCCGACCGGGACAATTTCGCGGGCTACACGAATTACGGCAACCAGGCGGACAGCATGGAGGCCTTCGCGCTGGTGTTCCCGATGCTGTTCTTCCTCATCGCGGCGCTGGTGAGCCTGACCACCATGACCCGCATGGTGGAGGATGAGCGCATGCAGCTGGGCGTGCTCAAGGCCGCGGGCTATTCCGGCGGCGCCATCGCCTTCAAGTATTTGTTCTACGCCTTCACCGCCGTGCTACTTGGCAGCGTTCTGGGCCTGGCGCTGGGCTTCACCCTGATTCCCGTGGCTATTTTCCAGGCCTATACCATTCTCTTTTTGATACCAAGCATGACCCCGGGCTTCTTTGCCGGCACCGCCGCGTTTGGCTTCGGAGCCGCGCTGCTGTTCACCATGAGCGGGGTTGTTTTCCCGGTGCTGCTGTCCATGCGGCACAAGCCCGCGCAGCTGCTGCGCCCCAAGGCGCCCAAGGCGGGCAAGCGGGTGTTCCTGGAGTGGATTCCGCCCCTGTGGCAGCGGCTGAACTTCAACGGCAAGGTCACCGTGCGCAATCTTATGCGCAACAAAAAGCGTTTTCTCATGACCTTTGTGGGCATCATGGGCTGCACGGCGCTGCTGCTGACGGGCTTCGGCATCGGCAACTCCATCGGCACCATGCTGGATAAACAGTTCGGCCCCGAAAGCGTGATGAAGTTCGACGCGCAGGCCCTGCTCACCTCCCCCATCCCGGAGGGCGACACCGAGGCCATGCGCGGCACCATGGAGCTGTTTGACCAGCCCGGACGCATCCACAACGCCGTGCCGGTTTATATGAAGGACATGTATGCGGGCACGCAGGCCTTTGGCCGGCAGATCAAGGTGGTGCTGGCGGTGCCGGCCTACACCGGTGATATCAACGACTTTTTGATGCTCAACGACGAAAAAACCGGCAAGCCCCTCACCTTCAACAACACCGGCGCGTTCATCAACGGCAAGACGGCGGAGCTTATGGACCTCTCGGTGGGCGACGAGATTACGCTGCAGGTGGGCCCGGTGATCGCCAGGGTGCCTGTGGCGGGCATCGTACGCAACTATGTGTACCACTACATCTATATGTCCTCCCAGGCCTACGAGGAATTTTTCGGCATGGAGGAAACGATCTATAACGCGGTGCTGCTGCGGCTGAGCCCCGAGCTGATCAAAAACACCAGCGAGGCAAAGACCGAGAAGGCAAGGCTCTCCCGGGACCTCACGGACGAGGCGGAGATCATGGCGCTGGCGTATAACTCCATTATCGTGGACCAGGTCGACAGCACGCTCCAGATCATGCGCAAGGTGATCGTGCTGGTATTCACCCTCGCGGCGGGAATGCTGGCCTTCGTGGTGCTCTACAACCTCAACAACATCAATATTTACGAGCGCATCCGGGAACTGGCCACCATCAAGGTGCTGGGCTTCTACGACGGCGAGGCG
Organism: Oscillospiraceae bacterium; assembly: GCA_009777055.1. GTDB lineage: Bacteria > Bacillota > Clostridia > Oscillospirales > Acutalibacteraceae > WRMQ01. Next base: position 31,763 of record WRMQ01000016.1, on the reverse strand, counting down.
GACATGTATATTTACCGCGAAAACATCATCATATCCATCCTGGGCATCGGCGCGGGGCTCTTGCTGGGGATTCCCATTCATGGCTTCGTCGTTCAAAAAGCCGAAATTGAGAGCATGATGTTCGTGCGCCAGCTGGCCTGGGACAATTACGTTTGGGCCCTGGCGATCACGGTCGTCTTCGCCATCGGCATCAACGCCTTGATGCATAAGAAGATCAAGAATATCAGTATGGTGGAATCGCTGAAGTCGGTAGAGTAGCGGACATCAAAAAAAAAATCAAGGCCGCGTACGAAGCTGTGCGCGGCCTTGTTGTTTTTTTGATCGCTTATTGGCTCTCATTGCGCGCGAGCGTTCTTTCCCAGGTGCGTATCAGCTGTTCCCGAAGGAAATCAACCATGGGCTGAAGCTCCTCGCTCCGGTCATAGCTTTCCAGCGCGGCGTAATAGGAGGCCTTGTCCTCTTCGTGAAGGATCACCGGCGGATGATCGCGCGTCATGAGAAAATAGTTCAGCAGCGTGCGGCCAACACGGCCATTGCCATCCGCGAAGGGATGGATAAACTCAAACCGCGCGTGCAGATACGCCGCCGCCCGCAGGATATCCGTTCCGGGCGGGAGCTCAGACAGCTCCTCCAGCAGCGAAGCGAGCTCAGCCTCCACCTCGTCCGGCGGGGCGCCGACCTCCCAGCGGCCAGTGACGTAGTCGTTCTTTTTAAACGTGCCCGGGCGCTCCCCCAGATCAATATAGCGCCGCTCGTCATAGGTGCCTTCGGTCAGCGCGCGGTGGGTTTCGAGAATCAGCGCCAGCGAAAGCGGCTCCCGCGCGGCAATTTTCGCCCGCAGCAGCGCATAACAGAGCTTTTGGTTGCGCTGCTCAAACAGCGCGCGGGGATCCCCGGTATACCGCAGCGCGCGGCCGTTGGCGAATATCTCGTGGGTATCGTGCCAGGTGACGGCCTCATTTTCAATTTTTCCGGAATGATAGGCAAACAGCTCGCGAAAATGATGCAGGCGCAGATCAATATCCGTTTCGCTCTTCACCGCAAAGCTGCGCCACATACGCAGGATAGCCTCGTATTTTTCCATAACAAACTCACCTCTCGCTTATTATATCATAAATAAACGAAAGATGAAATGCTTTTATGCTTTTATTTTGCCCATACGCCGACGATCTTTCCCACATACATTCTGTGGTAATCGCCGTTGTAGTTCGATTCGATCTTCGGGTCGATAAATCCTCTGGGGTCAATGTCCTGCGCCGCGGCCTTTTCGCACACGATGACCAGCTCGGCCTCCTCCGGCCAGACCGCGCCGTCCTCCCAATGGGCCGTCAGGCCCGCCTGGGCGATTTTGTCCGTGTCGCGCCCGCTGAGCTTTCCGCACAGGGCGAGCGCGTCCTTCGCCCCGCCGCCGAAGAAGCTCAGGGTAAACCGTTCGGCGCGCTCCATGAATTGATAGGTATAGCGTTGGGGCCGCACGAACACAAACGCGGCGTCAAAGCCCCAGATCTCGCCGATGCCGCCCCAGCTGACAGTCATGGTGTTCCACTGCCCCCCGGCTCCCGCGCTGAGCAGCGCCCAGTCGTCGGCGATGAGCTTCACGGGATTTTCAATCTCCCGGATATTTCGTTTTTGATATGACATAAAACGCCTCCTGCAAACAATCTAACTATACTTTATGCTAACTATACTTTATGCGCGAAGCAACCAGGAAATGATTGCTTCAGGTGACTAAAAGATGATTTCCTTCATCCATTGGAACAAATCGTCCGTGGCCTGCCCGGCAACATTTTCGAGGCCGTGGAAGCCTTCGGGATACTCAATATATCTGCCCGGCAAATTTTTTCTCCGCATAAGCTCATAGCCCAGCAGCGCGTCGGAGTTGCGGTAGGCGTTGTCCTGCAAGCCCTGCTGAAAGAGCACGGGACAGGTGATTTTTCCCTCGTGCAGTGCGTGTACCGGCGCGTTGCGCATGTCATCCAGGAAAAACTCCTTTTCGAAGTCCACGCCGAAGAGATTGCGGCGCTCCCCGGCCAGCAGTGCCTCAAGGTTGTCACCGAAGCACTTTGCCGCTCCGCCCTGCCCCATGCCGATGTGCACCGTGATGCATGAGCCGACGGAGCAAACGAAGCGCACCCTTTGATCCTGAGCGGCGAGCCGCAAGCCCACGGTGGAGCCGCAGCTGAAGCCCACAATGCCGATGCGCCCGGGATCCGCGAAAGGCTGCCGCTCAATCCAACTGATGACATCGGCGCAATTTTGCACCCAGCGGGCATAGGTCATTTTGCCGTAGTCGCCGCCGGTTTTGCCGCCCGCGTAGCAGTCGAAGGTGACCATGGCCATACCCTCGGCAATCGCCCGGTCACGGATAGCAAGGCCCATTCCCCAGAGGTTGCCGGCGCAGCCCATCCCGCCGCCGTGGCAGTGGACAAGCACCTGGATTTTGCCGGAGATTTCATCCGGCAGATAGGCCGTGCCGTAATTTTTGTCTCCTGTTTCCAGGCGGAATTCGATGGTTCGCATGCTTCTCCTCCCAAATCCGCGGCCCGACGATCTCTCGCCGGGCCGCTTTGCTTTTCCGTTTTCTTACTTGGCGTAGGCCGCGACGGTCAGCATGTATTCGCCCAGCTGAGCGCCGAATTCCGGCGCGCCGTCCATGATCAGGCGGCCCGCTTTCGTGGCCTCCAGCATGTCGTCGATATCCATGAGAATGCCCAGGGCGCTGTCCAGGCTGTCGAAGCGCAGGGTGAAGAAGGGCATGGCGCGCTTGTATTCGCCGCGCCCGGCCCGGCTCTTGCCCGCCTTGATGCGGATATAGGCGCTGACCTCGGGATGGCCGTTCACCGCCCAGGAATATACGCGGTCAGGGCTCGTGCCGGTCCAGCCCTGAATGGCCTCGTGGCCGCTCTTGTTCAGGCAGCTGATGCCGCTGGAGAGCAGGTAGAAGAAGGCCTTCACCAGCAGCACTTTTGTGGTCTCATCTTCGGGCGGTGTCGTTGCCCCGAGCAGCGCGGACATCTTCAGCAGCACCTGCATAAAGGCCAGGAACATGCCGCAGTGCTTCGCCACGCCCTTCATTTTGGGCAGCGTAGCGGGGGACATCTTGCCCTTAAAGAACGCCACGAAGGCCTCGATGCTCTTGAACTGGAGCTCGACCATGGCGTTGCTGGCAACCTTGTCGGCGCACACGGTCCACGTGCCGTTGTTGACGGTGAAATGCGTGGCCACCTTGCCGCCGGGAAGCTCCGGCGCGAGGGCGCTCACCTGAAAGACGCAGTGGGCCTTTTCGAATTTCTTCGCCAGCGCCGGCACGTCGGAGGCGATGACCTTCACCAGGGGCAGCGCCGCGTTGAGAAATATTTTGTAGCTGAATAATAAATCTTGGTCCAAATTGATTCCTCCTTTATCTGCCTAACAATTCAAGCAACTGGTTCAAAATATCCTGAAAAACACCTCTGCTCAACAGATTCTCCCAAAAATTTGATAATCCGAAAAGGCTCAAAATCAATTCAAGCGGGATGAGAATAGGGGCTGCAAGAATCGGAAGAAGAATCGTAAGAATCGCAGTAAAAACGAATCCCATGGTATCACCCCTTTTCTGACAACAGAATAATTGCGCATTACACCTCATCTTCCCAGTCGTCGTCGAGTTCAAAGTCCTTCTTCATGACCTCGCGCACGGCGGCAATGATGCCGTTGGAGTCGATGCCCGCCAGGCTCATCAGGTCCTCGTGGAGCCCGATGGTGCTGAAGCTGTCCTGCCAGCCCAGGCGCTGGAAGGCGCAGCCCTTGCCCATGTCCGCCATCACCTCCGCCACGGCGGAGCCAAGGCCGCCGATGATGTTGTGGTCCTCCACGGTGATCACGCGGCGGGTGTCCAGAATGGCCTTTTGCACGGCCTCGACGTCGAGAGGCTTAAGGGTATGCATGTTGAGCACCCGCACGCTCAGGCCGTCGGAGTTCTTCAGGAAATCCGCCGCCTGACAGGCCTGGAAGACGCAGGAGCCAACGGCAATGACAGTGATATCGGTGCCGGGGCGCATCTCCTGGGCCTTGCCCAGCTGGAAGCCGTAGTCCGTGCTGTCGTAGACCACGCGGTCAAAGCCGCGGTTGATACGAATGTAAAACGGGCCGGGGTTTTCATAGGCCGCGCGTACGGCGTTGACGGTCTCCATGCCGTCGGCGGGGCAGATGAGGGTCATGTTGGGGAAGGCGCGCTCCACGGCGAAGTCGACGATGGCATGGTGGGTGGAGCCCGCCTGGCCGAAGGAGGTGCCGCCGTGGGTCGCGATGATCTTCACGTCACAGTTTTGGTAGCAGATGTCGGCGTGCACCTGGTCCGCCGCGCGCAGAGCCGCGAAGACGGAAAAGGTGCTCACAAAGGGCACGAGGCCCGCCTTGGCCATGCCAGCCGCCATGCTCATCATGTTTTGTTCCGCGATGCCCACGTTGAAAAAGCGCTCGGGATAGGCGTCGCCGAACATGCCGATTTTGGTGGATTTCGCCAGGTCAGCCGTGAGCGCCACGATCTCCGGGTGCTCGGCGCCCAGCTCCACCATTGTTTTGCCGTAGTATTCCGCCGTGGAAAGGGCGGTGGAATCCACCGCTGTATAAGTCAATCCGCTTGCCATCTTATTTGCCCTCCTTTTCCGCTCTGGCCAGCCGCGCCTGATAGTAGCTTTCAAGGCTGTCCTTGCCCTGCTGATAGCTGGCCTCGTCCATCGCGCCGTAATGCCAGCGGTAATCGCCCTCAATGTTGGCCACACCCGCGCCCTTGACGGTGTTCGCCAGAATCAGCACGGGCTGGTTTGTCTCGTTGGCATGGGCAAAGTCGATGGCCTCCGCCAGCTCGTTTATGTTCTGTCCGTCCACCTCCTTCACGATAAAGCCGAAGGCGCGCCATTTGTCCGCGAAGGGCTCCAGGGCCATAACATCCTCGGTTTTGCCGTCGATCATGCAATCGTTGCGGTCAACGAAGCAAACCAGGTTCGTCACGCCGAAGTGCGCGGCGGACATGGCGCCCTCCCAGATTTCGCCCTCGTCGCATTCGCCGTCGCCCATGATGCAATAGGTCCAGAATTTCTTTCCCTGCACCCGGGCCGCCAGCGCCGTACCAACGGCGATGGGCAGGCCATGCCCCAGGGAGCCGGTGGAGGCGTCTACGCCAAGCACCTTGTTGGAATCCAGATGCATGCCCATCTTGGAGCCGGTAAGGTTGAAGGTTTTGAGCTGTTCGGCGTCGTTAAAGCCCTTGCTCACCAATACCGGCGCCCAGGCGATGCCCGCGTGGCCCTTGCTGAGGACGAGCCGGTCGCGGTCGGGCCAATTCGGGTTGGCGGGGTCCACCTGCATATACTTGAAATACAGGATGGTGAGGATATCCATGCAGCTCATCCCCCCGCCGATGTGCCCGCTGCCGGCCCAATGCGTGGTGTCGAGACAGAGGTTGCGCAGCTCGTTGGCTTTTTGCTCAAGGGCAACCCACTCTTGCTTGGTCAGTGCCATAGGTCTTCACTCCGTTTCTTATGGTTTATTTATCATTATCTACTCAAACAGGCCAATCAGCAGCTTAAAGGGCTCTGCGATGATCGTTCCCAGCACGCGGAAGAACGACTTCAGCTGCTCCCACAAAATGCCGCGGAAGCTCCATCTCGGCACGGCGAGCTCGCCGTAATCCGCGGCTTCGGCTTCGTCGTATTCCCAGGAAAGCCGCGCGAAACGGGCCGCGTGGTCTGCCAGGCTTTTTTCTGTGCCGTCAAGCCAGTCCTCCGCGGCGGCGACCGAGCCGTCCGCCAGCCTCTGGATGGTGAGATTGTAGCTTTCCAGCACGGTGAAGCTGATTCCGTCGCCGTCGCGCAGCATTACGCGGTCGATGCTGTCGCCGCTTTCGAGGCCCCGCCGCACACCACCGGGCTTCCCGGCGTAAAGCCCCTGGTCATAGAGCTCCTGCCAGCTGTCCCGCAGGCCGGGCACCAGCTCCGTGACAAGCTTCGCGTGGGGCAGCCGCCCCTCCGTCAGGCAGGAATTGAAGTCCCCTGTGATAATCACGGCGCGGCCCGCACAGTTTTCGTTGATATAGGCCGCCAGCTGGCGGTAGTTGGCCTCCCTGGCCGCGGTGGAATCCGGGTCGCTTCCCGCGTCGGCGTGCAGGGTGAAAAAATCCACCTTCGGGCCGTCCGGGTCGCCGGTCAGGCAAGCCACGGTGTGCAAAAAGCCCTTGGGGGTCAGCTCGTCCGTGGAGCCGCTGAACACGCCGAAGGAGCTTTCCCACTGCAGCTGCCTTTGATTATAAATCGGGTATTTCGAGAAAACGTTCTGCCCACCGCCGACGGCGATACCGCCCCTGTGCACGCTCCGGTAGGGCATGACGTCCCCCAGCCTGCTGGTGAGCTGGCGGTGGCAGTTGAAGTCCTCCTGCACACCGATCAGGTCATAGTGCCCCTCGGCAAAGTGGGCGGAGATCAGCCGGGAATCCTTCCAGGGATTGCGGTTGTTCTTGAGGTAGAGCAGCGGCAGCCCATCCACGTTGTAGGAAAGCACCTTCAGCTCACCGCCCGCGGCGGGCGCGCCGCCGCCTTCGGCGGAGGTGACAAGGCCCAGCGAAAGAAGGACAAGAACCGCGGTCAGGATAACCGCCAGCGGTTTATTAAATTTGCGCATAACGTCATTCCCTCACTGTCTTTTATCCAAAATATTTCGGGTTGTTCTTTGCTACAATTCCAAAGCATTCGTCCGCGATTTCCAGGGTGAGGGCGATGTCCTCGTCCGAAAGGGCGTAGTTGATGAAGTGGTTGTGGTGGCTGGTGACGAACACGCCCCGCTGCATCATCTCGGCCACCCATTCCTGGTGCAGGAAGAGGCTTCCGTCATTGGCCGTGCGCAGATAAAACAGCGAGGGCTCCCCCGAAACCACCAGATCGAAGCCGTTGTTGGCCGCGGCGGCCTTAAGGCCCTCGCAGACCTTGATGCCTTTTTCACGGAGAAGCTCCGGCAGCTTGAGGGCCTTCATCTTGGTGATATTGGCGATGCCCGCCGCGAAGGGCACGGCGCTGAGCCAGTAGGAGCCGGTGTAGCTCAGGGAGCACATGGCGGCCTTCATGAACTCTTTTCCGCACAGGGCCGAGACATTCCAGCCGTTGGCGATGGCCTTGCAGAAGCAGATGAGGTCGGCCTCAAAGCCATAAAAGGCGTCGGAGCCCTCCAGCGAGAGCCGGAAGCCGCAGCGCACGTCGTCGATGATAAGAACGATACCGTGCTTCGTACACAGCTCGCGGATCTTCTGCCAGTAGCCGGGGGCGGGCAGCTCGTTATCCAGGTAGTTGCCGTGCATGTAGGGCGTGGAGATAAAGGCCGCGATCTCGCCCTCGTTTTCGGCGATGATGTTTTCAAAGGCGGCGGTGTCGTTCCAGGGGATATAGAGGTTGTTGGCCACGTCCTCAGGCAGCACGCCGGGGTAATCCACCTTCTGTGTCCAGGGGGCCACGCCGTGGTAAAAGCCGCCCACGAAGACGATCTTCTTCCTGTGGGTATGCGCCCGGGCGCACATGACGGCCGCCGTGGTCGTGTCGCCGCCGTTTTTGGCGAAGAAGGCCCAGTCCGCGGAGGTTACGGTGTCCACCATAAGCTCCGCCAGCTCCACCATCTTGTAGGAGGGCGTGGTGGTGCAGTTGCATATTTTCATCTGCTCCATCGCGGCGCCGTCCACGTCGGGGTCGTTGTAGCCCAGAATGTTCGGCCCGAAGGCGCACATGTAATCAATAAAGCGGTTGCCGTCCACATCCCAGCAGTAGGTTCCCTGGGCGCGGGAGCCCAACAGGGGCCACTTGTCCACAGGGATAAAGTTGCCCTCGGCGGGGCCCAGGTGTCCGTAGACGCCGGAGGGGACGACCTTGAGCGCGCGGTCAAACCATTCGCGGCTTTTTTCGTATTTGTAGGGTTCCATGATGTTCCTCCTCTTATTATTGATCTTGGCATAACGCAAGAGATTTTACGAGTTTTGATTCGTTGATCGGATGCTTCGAAGAGCGGCTGGAGAAAAAAGGATTTCAAAGCTCTTCATCTTTCCGCCATTCCTCCATCTGCGCTTCGATTTCATCCAGGGTAAAGAGCTTTTCGCCGCGTTCAATTTGCATATCCGCTTCCAGCAATTTGGCGTGCAGTCCAATCAGTTCGTTTTGCGCCTGATAGCGCGCGAAGCTCATAACCACCAAATCGCCTTCGCCGCCCTTTGTTAAGAATACGGGCTTTCCATGCTGGCGGCAGTAATCGGCAATTTCGACAAAATCGTTTTTCAGCGCGGCTGTAGGCCGAATCATCATTATGAATACCTCCTTAACGCATCATGCCAGATACAGCGCGACCCTGTCCAGTATGCGGTTGAGGTTGTCGATCATGTTGATCATGCCGCTCATGGCGATGCTGCCGTTGCCGATGCAGGCCAGGGCGTTGACCTTGCCGTCAAACAGGGCCCGGGCCAGCTCCAGGCTCTCGAATTCCATAATCGCGCGGGGATTTTCCGGATAGCGCTTTTCTGTGCTGAGCACGTGATCCTTCGCGTGGATCGTGGCGGCGGGGCCGTTTTTGATGGAGAAGGCTACCTCGCCATCGGGGATATAGCCCGCGCTGAACCTGCCGATCTCGTCGTAGTCGCCGATTTGGGAAAGCGACACGGCAATGACATAGAGCATCAGCGTGGTGCTGCGCTCAAAGAAGACCGGGTCGGCCAAATCCTCCTCGCTGGCGCGCAGGTAGCGCTCAAGCAGCTTGGTCAGGGCGTCGAAGTCCTTCAGGAGAAAGCTGATGTAGCGAAAGCCCTTCACAGGGACAGGCGTCGCCGTGCCGTTGATCACGGCATTGAATTTTTCGCAGGAGCCTACGGGAATCTTGATGTCGCACTTGTGGATGCCGGGCCGCACGCGCACGCGCCCGCCGGCAAAGGTGATGGTCGCCTTCGGGCCGCCCTTCACGTCGAAGGCCAGGGCGATGGGTTTCGGGTTGGTCATGAGCGCGCGGGCTTCCGGGTCCAGCTCGCACAGGTTCTCAAGGGTGCCCAGGATCGCGTACATATTAATATACGCAAGGGTTTTTTGATCCAACAAAGAACTTACCTCCTCATAATTGAAATGAACTTATCCAGCTACTATATTAACAATTTTTCAGCCAAATGTCAATGTGTATTGCGAAAACAGCCTAAATAATTTCCTCAGCGTATCTTGATATGCGCTTCCCGCAGCTGCTGCTCGCTTACCTCCGACGGCGCGCCCAACAAAAGGTCCTGCGCGCTGCCGTTCATGGGAAAGGCGGTGACCTCGCGGATGTTGTCCTCGCCCGCAAGGAGCATGAGGATGCGGTCGATGCCGGGGGCCATGCCCGCGTGGGGCGGCGCGCCGTACTGGAAGGCCTGCAACATCGCGCCGAAGCGCTTTTCCAGCTCCTCCCGGGTGTAGCCCGCGATCTCGAAGGCCCTGGCCATGATCTCGGGGTGGTGGTTTCTCACGGCGCCCGAGGAAAGCTCCACGCCGTTGACCACCAGGTCATATTGCCAGGCCAGAATATCGAGGGGGTCTTTGCTCATAAGGTCGTCCATCCCGCCCTGGGGCATGGAAAAAGGGTTGTGGCTGAAATCGATTTTTTTCGTTTCCTCGTTGTATTCGTACATCGGGAAGTCCGTGATGAAGCAGAACTCGAAGCGCGAATCGTCGATGAGGCCCAGCCGTTCGCCCAGGGCGGTGCGGATCTGCCCGGCCAGCTTATCGGCCAGCTTCGCCCGGTCGCTGATAAAGAAGACCGTATCGGTGTTTCGCATATCAAAAAGCGCCAGCAGCGCCTTCTGTTTTTCCGGCGGCAGGAATTTGACGATGGGCCCCTTGAGCTCGCCGCTTTCCGTCATTGAAATATAGCCCAGGCCCTTCATGCCGATGCCCTCGGCGAACTTGAGCATGTTCTCGAAGAAGCTCTTTGGCCGCTTCGCGCAGCCGGGGGCGTTGATCCCCCGCACGGGCCTGCCCTGGAAGGGCTTGAAATCCACGTCGGCGAAGAATTCGCTCAGATCCTGTATCTCCAGGGGATTGCGCAGATCGGGCTTGTCGCTGCCGTAGCGGAGCATGCTTTCCCGGTAGGGTATGCGCCGGAAGGGCGGCGCAGTGACCGCCTTCCCCTGTCCGAAGGCATTGAATACATCCGCCATCGCCAGCTCCGCGACAGCCAAAACGTCGTCCTGCGCGGCGAAGGCCATCTCGTAGTCCAGCTGATAGAATTCCCCCGGGGAGCGGTCGTAGCGGGCGTCTTCATCCCGGAAGCAGGGCGCGACCTGGAAGTAGCGGTCCACGCCGGAGACCATCAGCAGCTGCTTGAACTGCTGAGGGGCCTGGGGCAGCGCGTAAAACCGCCCCTTGAATTTGCGGGAGGGCACCAGGTAATCCCGCGCGCCCTCGGGGGAGGATGCCGTGAGAATGGGGGTCTGCACCTCCAAAAAGCCCATGCCGCGCATGCTGTCCCGCAGGCGCTCAATGACCTTTGCCCGCAGAATAAGATTATCCTGCATCCGCTTTCCGCGCAAATCAAGATAGCGGTATTTTAACCTGATCTCCTCGCGAACGGGATCAGAGCCATTGACCTCGAAGGGCAAGGGGGCGGCGGCGCTGCTCAGGGCCTCAATCTGATCGGCATGGAGCTCCACGCGGCCGGTGGCCAGCTTGGGGTTCACGGTGTCCTCCCCGCGGGCGACGACAACGCCCTCCGCGCGGATGACGGTCTCTCTCGTGATGCCCTTCAGCGGCGCGTCGTCGTGCAACACCACCTGGGTAACGCCGTAGTGATCCCGCAAGTCGATGAATATGACGCCGCCGTGGTTACGGAAGGTTTCGGCCCAGCCGGAAAGCACTGCGCGCTGCCCGATATGCTCCTCCCGCAGCGCGCCGCAGGTATGGGTGCGGTATTGCTCGTTCATGCGATTTACCTCTTTGATATGTTAGTTTTTGATTGCCAGGGTTCAGGTCAATTGGCAGAGTTTAAAGTGATTAGCAGGGTGATTGCCAGGGTTCAGAGTAATTGCCAGGGTTTCGGGGGAATTGCCAGGGTTCAGAATAATTGCCAGGGTTTCGGGGAATTGCCAGGGTTCAAAATTTTGAACCCCTACGTGCGCAGGATTTTTACCCCCTGGGGCGTGTCCTCCAGGGTGACGCCCATGGCGCTCAGCCGCGCGCGGAGCTCGTCGGCGCGGGCCCAGTTTTTGTCCCTGCGGGCCTGGGCGCGCTCGGCCACCAGGGCCTCAATTTCAGCGTCAGGGCTTTGGCCGCCCCCGTCCCTTCGGTGATAGACAATGCCAAGCACGCCGGTGAGCTCATCAAAGAGCTTGGCCGCGTGCGCGCAGACCGCCCGGGAGGCCGCCGCCTCAATCACCCGCACGTTGCAGTCGCGCACCAGCTCGAACACCGCCGCCAGAGCGTCCGCTGTGTTGAGGTCGTCCTCCAGGGCCTCGATGAACCGCGCCCGCCGCGCGTCCAGATAGGCGCACAGCGCGCCGTCGCCCTCGTTTTTTTCATCCGGGGCCTTGTCTAAGGCGAAATCGAGATTTTCCCGGCAGGTATAAAGCCGCTGCAGCGAGGCCTTCGCCTGCTCCATGCTGGCCCGCGTATAATTAAACGGGCTCCTGTAATGCGAGGAAATCAGCAGGAGCCGGATGGGCTCGTAGCCGTATTGCTCCGCCACGTCCCGCACCGTGAAGAAGTTCCCCAGGGACTTTGACATCTTTACGTTGTCCACGTTTACGCGGCCATTGTGCATCCAATAGCGCGCGAAGGGCACGCCGTTGCAGCACTCACTCTGGGCGATTTCGTTCTCATGGTGGGGGAAAATCAAATCCGAGCCGCCGCAGTGGATGTCGATGGTCTCTCCCAGATAGCGCCGGGCCATGGCGGAGCACTCAATGTGCCAGCCGGGCCTGCCCGCTCCCCAGGGGGATTCCCACTGTGGCTCGCCGGGCTTGGCGGCCTTCCACAAGGCGAAATCCATGGGGTCGCGCTTGACCTCGCCCAGCATAATCCGCGCTCCGGCCTCAAGCTCCTCCAGGGGCTGGCGGGAGAGCTTTCCATATTCAGAAAAGGCCTTCGGGCTGAAGTAGACATCCCCCTGCGCCTCGTAGGCACAGCCCTTTTCGATGAGCGTCTGAATCATCTCAGCCATGCCGCCGATATGCTCGGTGGCCCTGGGATGCACCGTGGCGGGGCGGATATTCAGCCCCTCGGCGTCCTTTTGGTATTCCGCGATATAGCGTTCCGCGATTTCGGCGGAATCCACGCCCTCCGCGTTGGCCCGCTTGATAATTTTGTCGTCCACATCGGTAAAATTCTGCACAAAAACAACTTTGTTTCCCCGCCACTCCAGGTAGCTGCGCAGCAAATCGAAGATACAGAACATGCGCGCGTTGCCCACGTGAAAGAGGTCATAGACGGTGGGCCCGCAGGCATATATGCGGAATTCTCCCTCCCGCTGCGGGATCAGCTCCTCTTTTTGCCGCGTCAGGGTGTTATAGATAATCAAGACAGCTCCTCCCGCACTTGCAGCTTTCCGCTCTCCCGGTCAGCCAGATAGGCCGAGCCCTCGGGGATCACATAACAAACGGCCTTCTCTTTGAGCTCGAACACGCTGTCGTTGACATAGCGGGCCTCGCCGTCCACGTTGACGGCCGCCGGCTCGTCGGAGTGGATCCGCATGCGCGTGCCCCGCTGGAAATCCGTCTACCTCCAGCCGAGGTGCTCGCCGCGCTTATATTTTCCGATCAGGGAGATGAGCTTGAGCCGCCCAAACTCCTTGCGCACGGTGATGCAGTCCAGCAGGCCGTCGTCCGGCAGGGCAAGAGGGCAGCCCTTGTAGCCGCCGCCATACCAGCGGGAGTTGCCGCCCAGGGCAAAAACGAAGGCCCCTGTCACCGGCGGCTCGTCGTCGATCTGAATCGTAAACGTGTTGTGAAAGCGCTTTGTGATACAATACAGCAGCGAGGCGGTGTAGGCAAATTCGCCGCTCATCCAGGGAATCTTCTTGAAGCTGGCCTGCTTGGCGCAGACCTCGGCATCCAGGCCCATGGAGCACTGGTTGATGGCGATTTCGCCGCCGCATTCGATGGCATCGATCCAGTGAGGCGTGCCATTGATGTGGCGCTTGACCTCCTGGAGCTCCTCCTTTTTGCCGAACAGCCGGATGAAGTCATTGCCCGAGCCAAAGGGAATCGCCGCGATCTGCACATTGCGGCAGCCGAAGCTGGCGTTGACCACGCTGTAGATGGTGCCGTCGCCGCCGCAGGCGTAAAAGCGCACAGGCGCCCCGCTCCGCGCCGTCTCACGGACAAAATCAATCATTTCGTCCTTGCCGAAATCGGCGTATATTTCGGCCTCGATCCCTGTTTCCGCCGCCGCCGCCTCGACGCTTTCGCGAAAGCCCGGCAGCCAATGGCCTTTTCCCGAGGTTGGGTTGATGACAAAAATATGGCGCATGCGAACAACTCCTTAAAATAAATGAATAAAAAATAGAAATAAAAAAAGAGATAGAAAAAGACGATGCTATAATCATACCATCATTTATGAACGAATGCAACATAAATATAGGAAAAAACGCGCGGGGCAAAGAAAATAAATTATAAAAACGCGAATAAAAAAATCCGCCCTTGACAAACGGCAAAGCGGGTGCTATAATGTAATTGGATCTTGGCGCTGCCGGAAACGGTTTGCCATTCCTGATCCTCAAAGAGTTTCAAGAAGTAGACCGCCCAAGTGTGTCAGGCTTGCGGGCGGTTACTTCTTTATCGTTGTCTGTCAACCCCTATATATTCATTTTAGTCGGAAAAGAGGTCCGCGGCTTGAGGCTTGATTATCTTCTGCTATACGCCGTCACCGGGCCCCCACGCGCGGACGGCATGCCCCTCCCCCGGCAGGCGGAGGCCGCCATTCGCGGCGGCGCGACGATGCTCCAGCTGCGCGAAAAAAAGCTCGGCCCGGACGCGTTCCTGAAGCTCGCGCGGGAAATCAAGAACGTTACGGACGCCTACGGCGTGCCGCTGATCATCAACGACCGGGTTGACCTTGCCCTGGCCTGCGGCGCGGCTGGCGTCCACCTGGGCCTGTCTGACGGCAGCCTGCGGGAGGCCCGCGCGCTGCTTGGGCCGAGGGCGATTCTGGGCGCGACGGCGCGCACGGCGGAGCAGGCCCTGGCCGCCGAGGCCGCCGGGGCCGATTATCTGGGCTGCGGCGCAGTGTTCGGCAGCGCGACAAAGACGGACGCCGTGGCCATGGCCCCCGAAACGCTGCGGGCCATCTGCGGCGCGGTAAAAATCCCCGTGGCGGCGATTGGGGGGATCACCAGAGAAAACGTGACACAGCTCGCGGGCCGCGGCATGGCGGGCTTCGCGGTGGTATCGGCTCTCTTCGGCGCGGCGGACATCGAAACAGCGGCAAGGGAGCTGCGGACGGAAGCGGAAAAGATTCTCAAAAAATAACCAAAAAAATAACCAACCAAAAAAAAACAAAATAGAAAGAAGGCAAGACAATGCTGGACAAATTGACTGCCTGGTTCCTGACAATCTACATGGCCTTTGGCGGGGTCATCCCACTGCCGATTCGCATCAAAATCACGGCGGAGCCCGCGGTGATGATCGTGAGTCAGGAGGAATACACCGTGATGTGGGCCACAAACCGGCGGGGCTCCGGCTGGCTGACCGTTACCGCGCAGGGCAGAGAGCAAACCTTCTACGACAGCTCCTCCGGCACCATCCGCTCCGACGACAAGCTGCACGTGGCGCGCGTGCCGAAGGAAGTGCTGGACAACTGCGACAGCTACCGCGTGCACAGCCAGTATACCTTGATCAATTTCGGCTATTTCGCCATCAAGGGCAAGCAAACGGCAAGCAAGGAGTACGCCTTCCGGGGCTATCGCGGCGAGGACACCGTCCGCGCCCTGTTTTTCGCCGACATACACGGCAATCAGGCGGCGGCGCTGGCCAACGCGGCCACGCTGCAAGCTGACGCGGATGCTGCGCCCAACCTCGTCATCCTCGCCGGCGACATCCCCGCGGACGGCCTGCTGTTTCAAAGGGACTTCATCGACGATATCCTCAGCCCGGCCGCAAAGCTCAGCGGCGGCACGATCCCCGTGCTCTATTGCCGCGGGAACCACGAGGCGCGGGGGCAGTGGGCCACCGAGCTGCGCCGCTACTTCCCCACGGACACCGGCGAGCTGTATTTTACCGCGAGCTACGGCCCGATCTCCTTCACTGTTCTGGATACCGGCGAGGATAAGGATGACGGTCACCACGAATATGCCGGTCTGGCGGATTTTGCGGCGTACCGCGCGCGTCAGTTCAGCTGGCTGAACGAGCTGCCGCTGGATACCTCCGAGAGCTACGGCTACCGCATTTGCGTCAGCCACATGCAAAATCTCAACAGAGAGGGCATGTTTGACGACTGGTACGCGCCGCTGCGGGACCAACTTGAAATCACCCATATCTTCTGCGGCCACGGGCACAACAACAACACCTGGGAAAACGGCGGGCTTCGCCACTACGAGGATGGCAGCGAGAACATCGGCTCAATGCTCACCTTCCACGGCGGCGAAATCTTCGCCAAAAGCGCGGCTGTGAACGGGGAAATCAGGGATTTCGGAAAATTGGAATAGTCCGCACAAACAGTTGCATTTCTCTTTTTGATTTGCTATAATTTTTGTTATGCGCTTTGCTATATTCTTTGCTATTCTCTTTGCTGCTCATTTCACCTCTTGCAAAATTGATATTGGTTGCCCCCCATTTCACAAGAAGTCTATTTAAAAAATTCTAAAAAAAAGACACTACATCCCAAGGAGAGGATCAATCCATCATGAAACTGGCTTTTTCAACTTTGGGCTGCCCGGAGCTCAGCTGGCAGGATATGACCACAATGGCGAAGGACTTCGGCTTTCACGGCATTGAGCTGCGCGGGTATGAGGATACCCCGGCGGCGGAGCTGCTGGCCGCGCTGAGCAGGCTGCGCACCGGCAGGCTGGAAATCGCCTGCGTTTCCGCCGCGGAAAGCCTGCAATACGCCGGCAAGCGCGGGGAGGCCCTGGAAAAGGCCCGACAGTCCATCCGTCTGGCGGCACAGCTGGGGGCCGCGTATGTCCGCGTTCTCGCCGACCAGGGGGCGCAGCCCCTCGGCCCGGTGGACGACGCCGCGGTTGCCGAAGCGATCCGCTCCCTGCTGCCCCTGGCGCAGGAGCTTGGCGTTACGCTGCTGGTGGAAACCAACGGCGCCTTCGCGGATACCAGACGCCTGGCGAACCTGCTCAGCGAGCTTTCCAGCGACAGCGTGGGCGCGCTGTGGGATCTGCATCACCCCTGCCGCTTTGCGGGCGAAACCCCCGCGCAGACCGTGGGAAACCTGGGGGCCTATATCAAATATGTGCACTGTAAGGATTCTGTCGAAGAAAACGGCGCGGTCAGCTACCGCATGATGGGCGAGGGCGACCTGCCCATCGAAAAATGCCTGCAGGCCCTGCGCTCCATCAACTACGAGGGCTATCTCTCGCTGGAATGGGTCAAAAGCTACACCCCCGAGCTGGAGGAATACGTGGTGGTGTTCCCCCATTACATCAATTACATGAGCGCGCTGCTGTCTCCCGGCGAGATCAGCGCCAACCAGCTGTTTGACAACGCCCGCAAAACCGGCAAGTACATCTGGCCCAAGGAGACCCTCATCGACCTGAGCTTTCCCCAGCTGCTCGACCGCGTGGCCGAGGAATTCCCGGACCAGTACGCGTTCAGATATACCACATTGGACTATACGCGCAGCTACAAAGAATTCAGGGACGAGGTCGATCAGTTCGCCCGCTCCCTCATCGCCATGGGCGTGAAGCAGGGGGACCATGTGGCCATCTGGTCCACCAACGTGCCGCAATGGTTCCTCACCTTCTGGGCCAGCGTAAAGATCGGCGCGGTGCTGGTGACGGTGAATACCTCCTATAAAATCCATGAGGCGGAGTATCTCCTGCGCCAGTCAGACACCCATACGCTTGTCATGATCGACGGCTTCAAGGATTCGGACTACGCGGGAATCATCCGCGGCCTTTGCCCGGAGCTGGAAGGCCTGGAAAAAGGCGCGCCGCTCCACGCGAAGCGCCTGCCTTTTCTGCGCAACATCGTCACCGTGGGCTTTGAGCTGCCCGGCTGCCGCAACTGGGAGGAGGCCATGGCCATCAGCGGCCAGACGCCCCAGGAGGAGGTGCTGCGCCGCGCGGCCCTCATCCGCGCCGGCGACGTGTGCAACATGCAGTACACCTCCGGCACCACGGGCTTTCCCAAGGGCGTGATGCTCACCCACTACAACATCGTCAACAACGGCAAAACCATCGGCGACGGCATGGATTTCTCCACCGCCGACAAGCTGCTGATTCACGTGCCCATGTTCCACTGCTTCGGCATGGTGCTGGCCATGACGGCCTCCGTCACCCATGGGGCCACCATGGTTCCGATTCCCGCGTTTTCGCCCAAGCTCGCCCTGGATGCCATCACCAAAGAGCGGATCACCGCCTGCCACGGCGTGCCGACGATGTTCATCGCCATGCTGGCTCACGAGGATTTCGACAAAACGGATTTCAGCCATATGCGCACCGGCATCATGGCCGGGAGCCCCTGCCCCGTGAAGGTGATGGAGGACGTTCTCAACAAGATGCGTATGAGCGAGGTCACCATCGTCTTCGGCCAAACGGAATCCTCCCCCGGCTGCACCATGAGCAAGACCACGGACTCCATTGACGTGCGCGTGAACACCGTGGGCAGCGCCTTCTTCGGCGTGGAGTGCAGGATCGTGGACCCCGAAACCAACGAGGAGCTCCCCAACAACGTGGACGGCGAGTTCGTCGCCCGGGGCTACAACATCATGCGCGGGTACTACAAAATGCCCGAGGCCACCGCCGCCGCCATCGACGCCCAGGGCTGGCTGCACACCGGCGATCTGGCCCGCCGGGACGACGAGGGCAACTACAAAATCACCGGCCGCATCAAGGACATGATCATCCGGGGCGGCGAAAACATCTATCCCAAGGAGATTGAGGACTTCATCTACACCCACCCAAAGGTCTCCGACGTGCAGGTAATCGGCGTGCCCAGCCGCGCCTATGGCGAGGAGATTATGGCCTGGATCATCCTCAAGGCCGGCGAGACCTCCTCCGAAGAGGAAATCAAGGACTTCGTGCTGCGGCACATGGCCAAGCACAAGGTTCCCAGCTATGTGCATTTTACCGACAGCTTTCCCATGAACGCCGCGGGCAAAATCATGAAGTACAAGATGCGCGAGGCGGCGGTGGAGCTGCTGGGCCTGCAGAGCGAAAGCAAAATTGTAACGGCGTGATTTTCACAGAGCACAGCGCCCCGCCGATGCTGAACGGCGGGGCGCTGTGGCTTAATTTGGGGCTAAAACCGGTTGCACGCCGCGATGAACAGAAAAATCCCAATCATGCTGATGGCGTAAAGCGCGCGCGTTTTCATAACGAACCTCCTTGTAGCATCTACCACTTAGTCGCGCCAAAGGCGATTTTTCCTTAAAAAATCGCGAAAAAGCTTCGTTTTTTTTTGCGCCATTGACATTTCAAATCACTTGTGATATGCTATTTTAAATCAACAACAAAAGAAAGAATGGTCGCATGAAAAAAATCACGGTTATCGTTCCGGTTTATAATGTGGAGCAGTATCTTCCTGACTGCCTGGATTCCCTCGCGAATCAGACCTTACCCAAGGAGGATATGGAGGTACTGCTCATCAACGACGGCTCCCCGGACGGCAGCGGGGCGATTTGCGAGCGCTACGCCGCGCGGTATGAGTGGATAAGATACTTTTTCAAGGAAAACGAAGGCCTTTCCGCTACAAGAAACTACGGTCTTGCGCGAGCGCAGGGCAAATACATCATGTACCTGGATTCTGATGACACCTTTACGCCGGAGACCCTTGAGGCTGTAGCGGAGTTCTTCGACACGCATTACGATGAGGTGGATCTGGTAACATACCGCATTCAGCCTTATCGCGACGGAAAAAAGCTCAGAGCTCATTTCCGCTACCGCACCCTGTGCAAAAGCGGCGTCTATGACCTTAACGAGTTCCCTTATATTACGCAGACCACGATCAATATCTGCGTCAAGAACCGGGGAAAGGATAACATCCTCTTCAGCTCGGATCCTAATTTCCGCCATGAAGATCAAAAATACACCACAGATCATCTAATGCCAAAGTGCCGGATTGGCTTTTGTGATAAAGGGGAATACAGCTACAACCGCGGAAATTCAGACAGCCTTACCGCCACACGTTTCTATCCCTACTATATTTTTGAATCCACTACCGCCTGGTATGAAGAAATGTTCGCACTATATTCCGGCAAGGTGCCAGGCTTTATTCAGGCGTTGCTTCTCCACGATCTCAACTGGAAGCTCAATGGCAATATACTTTTCCCCTATCATTATGACGAAGCACGCTTCGCGCAGGCGGAGGAGCGTCTCCGCGTCCTGCTTCGCCGCGTGGATACAAGTCTGCTGATTGGGCATCCAACCATACAAAAACACCTGAAGCTCTATCTGCTCAAATTCGCCGGATCGGCTCATATCTCCGCTTCCATAGGCGAAAGAGGCATCTGCGTCAGCGCTGACGGCCTGACGATCGATCAAAATGTTATGTCGGTGGTGCTGCGCCGTCAGAGGGTAAAGAATGGGCGGCTGTACTTTTTGGGCTGTATCTACACCACCTATTTCACCGCAGCGGAAGATGAAACGCCGGAGCTTTTTGCGGAAGAAAACGGTGTGCTGCGCCCCATTGAGGTCTTTGATTCCACCTATAGCTTTTTACACCCTATGCTGCGCATCGGCCGTATTTTTGCCTTCCGTTACAATGGTGACGCCGCCGCCCTGCAGCGCCTTCGTTTCTTTGTACGGGCAAGAGGCATGATGGTGCCGGCAACGCTCCTGTGGCAGCCTTATGGCGGCGGAAAATCGCGCTTTAAAGAGATTGCCGATGGTGGTTTTCGAATTCTACGAGGCGAGAAGGAGCTCCATATCCGCCAGACATCCACCATACGCAGACGCCTGATGATCCTTCGGGCAACACTAAAGTATTGCCGGCATCCACGCCTGACCCTGCGGCGGGTCGCAGCCGCGCTCTATGATTCTCCCAAGCGCCGCATCTGGCTCTATTATGACCTTTATACAGTGGAAAAAGACAACGCTTATTTTCAATTCCAGAATGATTTCGAAAAAAAAGACGGCATTCGCCGCTACTACGTCATCAACCGGAAATACAAAAATATCGACAAGCTCTTCACAAAGCAGCAGCAAAAATATCTTGTAAAAAAAGGCAGCGTAAGGCACGCGGTGCTTTACCTTTGTTGCGAACGCATCTTAACAGCCTTCTTCGGGCGTACGCCTACCTATCCCTTTCAATCGGGAAAAGAAGAGTTGCTTTATGAAGATATCACACGCTTTCAGACCACTTATCTCCAGCACGGCGTACTCCATGCGGCATTGCATAAGGCGAATCATGCGGAGCTTGCGCGTGCAGACCAGGTCGTTGTCTCCACGCCCTTCGAATTCGAGAATTATCAAAAACGCTATGGCTACACCGCCGATCAGCTTCTGTGCACTGGTATGGCCCGTTACGATCAAATTGACCGTGGCCGTGCGCCCGAACGGCGTATCCTGCTAGCCCCTTCCTGGCGCAAATACATGACACAGCAAATCAATCCCGCTCATTGGGAGCCTGTGAAGCGACGCATCAGGGATTCGGAATATTACCAGGGTTTTATACAGTTTTTGGAGGACCCGCGTCTGCACAGGATGCTGGAGGAACAGGACTATTACCTCGACGTAAAGCTCCACCCCATTCTTTCAAACTTGAAAGGACTCTTTGAAGTTTCTCACCCGCGCATCACACTATTGCAAGAGGAACCGCCGCCGGAGCAATACAAGGTATTTATCACTGATTTTTCCTCTTATGTTTTTGACTTCGTATACTTGAATCGCTGTGTGCAGTATTTCGTTCCCGACGAAGAAAAGTTCCGGGCTGGCATGAATCATTATCGTTCTCTGGACTTGCCCCTGGAGGAAGCTTTCGGCCCCGTAGCTTATGATGCGGTAACAGCCGTGGAAAACCTCTGCAAGCTGGCTGAAGCGGATTTTGTGCCAGAGCTGGTTTACCGGGAAAGAACAAAAGGCTTTTTCTATCCGCTGGAGAATTGCGCCGAGGCCCTCTACAACGCCCTGACAACCGAAAAAAATAAGCCGTAAAAGTATAAGCGGCAAAAAAAAACATCGCGGGCGCTGTTGATGCGCCGCGATGTTTTTTTTTGCGGAATTATCACAGGGCAGGGACAGGCTCCTGCCTTTCCTTCCGGAGCAGCAGCAGCGCCGCCGCGGCCGCGAGCAGCAGGCTCAGGGGAATAATCACAATCGTCGCCGGGCCGTCGGCGGTGTCGGGGAAAATGCTGTTCAGGGACTCCCAGCCGGATTCCCAGCCGGCGGGCGCGACAAAGGGCTCAATGCTCTCTTTGCGCAGTGAAAAGCTGTCGATTTTTTCCAGCGCGCCGGAATCAAGCAGCTGGTAGGCCTCGTAGGTCAGCGTGTCATTGTCTGTGATATACGCGCCAAAAACGGGACTGTCGATCTCCACGGCGGCCTCCGGGCGGTCAAAGTAAAGGTCCGTCAGCTCGGGGGGCTGAACGTTATAGAACTTCACCCCGCTGGTGCCCGCCGTGATATACTTCACGCCCTCTGTCTCCGTGCGCAAATAGGTGTGGTCGTGGCCCATGATCACCAGGTCGGCGCCCAGCTCCTTGAAGAGGGGCGGCAGCTGCTTGCGCAGCTCCACAACGTCGCTGTCCTTGATGTGGGAGCCGTCGGAAAAAATAGACTTGTGGAACACAAAGATATTCCAGTCAGCGGCGTTCGCCTCCATATCCGCCCGGAGCCATTCCAGCTGCGCGGCACTCAGGCGGCCATTTTCCAGGTCATTGGTGTTGAGTATAACAAAGTGTATGTTGTTATAATCGAAGGCGTAGTAAAGGCCCGACTCCCCGTCCTGCTCCGGCAGCAGATGGTCCAGGCTGAAATACTGGCCTATCGCCCCTTCTTTATCCTCATGGTTGCCGGTGGCCGGCATGAGGGGGAGCTTGCGCAGCACGGGCTGCGCGGTGTCGAAGAGCCACTGCCACTGCTTCAGGCTCGTGCCCATATCCACCTGATCGCCCGCGCTGACGATGAGCTCCGCCCGCGGGAATTTGCGCAGCGCCGCCGCCGCGAGCTCGCCCCAGCTGCGGGCGTATTGCTTTTCGGTCTGCGCCTGCTGGTCGGTAAAGCTCAGGAAGGTGGTGGTTTTGCCGCCGTTGGCCGTGCGGATCACGCCCTCGGGGCTCCACCAGCCCCGGGAGGCGTCCCCTACACGGAAGCGGTACTCCTTGCCGGGCTTGAGGCCGCTGAGCGTCACGCTGTGCCGGTTGAGATGGCGCGGGATCGAAAACAGGCCCAGCAGCCCCAGATCCGCGCCGGGGTAGCTGCGCTCCACAGCCTCAGTGGCCTTCTCTATTTTCACGGAGCCAAGCACAGAATTCCCCGCGGCGTCCGTAAGCTCAATGTCCGTGCCCTTCACGCTGTCTTTTGTGAACCAGCTGATCACCCGGGTGGTCTGGGGGTCCTCCCCCACGGCCTGGGAAAGCAGCGTGGGCAGCTGGAATTCCGCCTGGGTGGCGGTTACGGACTTCCTGCCGGTGTAGCGCAGCGTCACGTTGAGGTCGTCGTAATCCTGCTTGTCGATAACGAATTCCCGGAGGAATTCACCCAGCTGCGCGCCGAAGCTCTCGCTCTGGCTTTCTGTCCAGAAGGCCTCCATCAGGGTATCGACGGTATCGGGCAGGCTTTCCCAGGGAAGAAGCCCCAGGTTGAAAACAAAATCCACCACGGCGCTGAAGCTGGTGTCGCCCCAGAGAATCAGCCGCAAAACGCCGTCGAGGAGCGCGCCCAGGGTCCAGCGGGTCAGGCTGCGCCTGAAGATAGGGGAAAGCTCCAGCTTCAGGGTGGGCAGCAGCTCGTTTTGCAGCAGGTCGTCCAGAACGATATCAATGAGCGCCTCCAGCAGCTGGTCGGTGAGCGTACCGCTTTCAAAGCTGCTGATGGCGTCCATGAGAAACTTGTTCTTCTCCGCGTCCCCCGCCCGGGTGTAGGTGTAGAGAATCACCTCGCTGGCCAGGTCGTCGAGCGTTCCCGGGCGTTTGGGATCGCCCACGCCGTATTCCTCATAAAAGCGCGTGCTGGGGTATTGAGACACCTGCAGGCCCATCAGGCGGTCAAGAACGCCGTTCACCAGGCCGATCACATATTCCGGGCGCGCCACATAGGCTTTGTCGACCTGCGTCAGCAGCGCGTCGATAAAGCCCGTGAGATTTCGCGCGGTGAAGATATCAATGCTGCCCAGCCGGATACCGCCCTGCAGCACCGTGTCAAGCATGCCCTCAATGTCAACGCCCATGCTCTTGAGATAGACCGAAACGCCGCCGGTACCCTGCATCTCGCCAAAGACGCCCCGCAGCGTGTCGGACACCATGGCCAGCAGGAAGTCCTGCAAATTGCTTTCGCCGAAGCTCAGCTTGTGCGAGGTTTTGCCATAGGGCGAGGGATAGGTCACGCCGTTGGCGGTGACGGGCAGCACGCAGTCGACCGCGAAGGTTTCCACCTGCGCGCTGATGCTTCCGCTGCCTTCGGCCGTGAAGCGAACCTCGCGAAAGGTACTGGGAAAGCCCGTGATAGACGCCGTAGAGATATCATAGATGAGCTCTCCGCTGTCCGAATAGGCGTGGCCGATGTCGTCGTTGTGGATATGGCCGGAGAAATAGTAGTGCATCCCGGCGTCGGCCAGGGCTTCGCGCACCCGGAACCAGTCGTCCACCACAAAATCCAGGAGGATTTTCTCCTGGGGCCCCAAATGGCCCATCAGGTTATGATGCCCCATGCCGATCACGGTCTTGCCCGCCCTGCGGGCCGCCTGGATTTCGTTCAGGGCCCATTCCAGCAGCTCGGCGCTGAGCATGCCGCCGGTGCGGTGCGTATCGCCCCTGCCGCCGTTCTGATCGTCGGAATATTTGCACAGATCCAGCGCGATGAGACGGTAGCGGCCGCCGAGATCCGCCGCGTAGGAAAGCATGCCGCCCTTCTTGCCCGCCGCCGGTATAAACCGGGACAGGTTGGGAAGATCGTAGCCCAGCTCCTGATAGAGCTCCAGATACTTCTCGGGGCTGGTGGGCTCATATCTGTGCGCGCTGCCCAGCCCGCCGCCGCCATTGTTGATGTCATGATTGCCGGGCACAACCGCCACCTGAATCCCGGTACGGCTTTCGAAGTCCTTGAGCATGTCCGCAAGCCTCTCGTGAGCCGGGAGCTCGCCGTCCTTCGTCAGGTCGCCGGGCAGGAGGACGAATTTCAGTCCGTTTTTCTTCGCGTGCTCCTCCAGCGCCGCCAGCACGGAGCGCAAAATGCCCTCCGATTGCAGGAACTGCTTTCCGAAATCCACCTTTGCAGCCAGGAAGCGCGGGCTGTTGACCAGCTCCTCCGGAAAAAGGTGGACATCCGAAACCACGCCGATCTGCAGAGCCGCCGCCTCCGCCGCCATCGCCGGGAGCAATCCCGACGGCAGCAGCGCGAACAGAAGCACCGCGCTCACCAATGCCGCCAATACGCTTTTGCTGATTCGTTTTCCCATGCTTGAGTCCCCCATGCTTTTGTTATGTTTGTTTTTATTTTTGCTCTTTTAGACGGTTGCAGTGATTTTCCGCAAAGAAGTACAGGTAGGCAGGCGTGAAATCGCTCGCGCGATAAAATTCCCCCAAGAATTGCTGCGGCAATTCTTTAGGATAGTAAAGCGAAGGCCGCGGAAGCCTCCTTTGAAAGCAAAGGAGGTGCCCCGAAGGGGCGGAGGAATTTTGCGCGCGAGCGCATGTGCCCTGGATCGTTCCGCTTCGCCGCGAGAAAAGAACAGCATATCACTACAACTATCTAAAAGAGCCTTATTCTTATCATTTTATTTTTATCTTTTTTTATTTTATTCTCTTTCATTTTCTTGTCTTTCTTTTTATTCTCTTTTATTTTCTTGTCTTTCTTTTTATTCTCTTTTATTCTTATTGTTTATTGTTTATTGTCTTTTTGTTTATTGTCTTTTGTATATTATAATTGATCAGCGAAAAATGTCAAGGACCTAATCGCTTCTTTTACAGCCTTTGCCAGATCCGCCCGGCAGGACCGCCGCAGCTCCCCGATGGGCCGCTCCTCCCGCACAGCGGGAAACAGCCCCGCGAAGCCCGCCTGATACAGCAAGTCCGCGCCCTCGCCCAGGCAGCCGCAGATGCCCGCCACGGGTATATTCCGGGCCCGCGCCCGCAGAAGAACGCCCAGAGGAGCTTTTCCGCGCAGCGTCTGCGCGTCCATGCGCCCCTCCCCCGTGAAGACGAAATCCGCGTCCTCCAGCAGGGCGTCGAAATCCAGCCGGTCCAGCAGAAGCTCGATGCCGGAGCGCAATTCGCCGCCCAGAAAGAACAGCACGCCCGCGCCCAGGCCCCCCGCCGCGCCCGCGCCCGGCGCGAGAGAAAGCGCTTTCGGCAAATGCCGCGCCGCGAACTCCCGCATGTTGCGCTCCAAAAACACCGTCTTGGATTTGTCCGCGCCCTTTTGCGGGGAGAAAACATGCGCCGCGCCATGGGGGCCGCACAGCGGATTGTCCACGTCGCAGGCCGCTGTCACGGGCAGGGGGAAGGGCTCCTCCGGCGGAAGAATTCGCGCGACGTCTGCCAGCGTTCCGCCCACGGGGCAAAAGCCGTTTCCCTCCTCGTCCAGAAAGCGCCAGCCCAGGGCGTGGGCCATGCCGCAGCCGGCGTCGTTCGTCGCGCTGCCGCCCAGTCCCAGCAGGATAGCGCGCGCGCCAGCCTCTTTCGCCGCGAGCATCAGCTCGCCCACACCGCGCGTGGTCATCCCGGCCGGCCTGAGCCGCGCCATACGGCCGCGCGCCAGCTCCAGCCCTGCGCAGGATGCCATCTCAATCACGGCGGTACCGTCGCCAAGCATCAAAAAGCGGGCGCCGCAAGGCTGTCCGTCCGGGCCGCTGACCCGCGCGGTATGAAACACCCCGCCGCAGGCCGCTTGCCAGGCCCCGGCCATCCCCTCCCCGCCGTCCGCCAGGGGAAGCTTCACGCCTTCGGCCTCCCGGCACAGCTCCCCGAGGGTTTGCGCGGCGATGTCGCAGACCTCGGAGGCTGTCAGCGTTTCTTTAAATGAGTCAAAGGCTAAAATAATCTTCATCTTACGCATTTAGCATCTTGATAAATCTCTTGAAAAATACCACGGCCTCCCCCAGGGATTCCACGGGGATGCGCTCGTTGGCCGCGTGGGTGCATAGAATCAGCGGGAGCTCCGCCAAAAAGGGCGAGAAGCGGTAGGCGTGCCCGCAGATGGGCTCATAGAAGCAGGTATCCGTGCCGCCCATGACGAGATAGGGCGCGACGATGGCGCCGGGATGGGCGTTCAAAATGAGCCGGCCCAGCGCATCGAACGCGGGGGAAGCCGTCTCCGAAAACGGGGAGGCCTCTTTCTGCTTGAGTACTTTAATTTCGATCCTCTTGCTGCGCACCACGCGGCGAATACGCCTGACCACATCCTCGGTGGTGAAGCCGGGCATCATGCGGAAGTTGACCACGACGCTGGCCTTTTCGGGCAGCACGTTGGCCGCCGGGCTCCCGGAGGCCATGGTCACGGCGGTGGTGGTGCGCATCATGCAGGCCGCGGCGGGAATGCGGGAAAGCACCGCCGTCAGCAGCGGACGCAGCAATTTATGATGGCAGGCCAGCAGCCGCAGGGCATAGGGCAGCTTGCGCCCCGCGTTATCCAGCAGGGACTGCATGAAGGGCAGCATCTTTGCTTTCGTCTGATGCCGCTCCAGGTCGCGGATGACCTCCGCCAGCTCGCCCAGCGCGGTGTGCCGGGGCGGCTGCGAGGAGTGCCCGCCCTTTTGGGCCACGGTGATCTCGATATCGGCATAGCCCTTTTCTGATATCCCGATGCCTGCCAGCACGCTGTTCAGGATTTTCTTCACGTTCACAGGCAGCATCGCGCCGCCCTCGTCCAGGGTGCAGCAGAGCTTCTTTACGCCCCGGGCCTCCAGGGCCATGCGCAGCCGCATCGCGCCGGTATCGCCGCCGCCCACGACCTCCTCGTCGTGCCCGAAGCAGAGATAGACGTCCCGTTCGGGCGCGAAGCCCTCCTCCAGCAGGGTTTCCACGGCCTCCATGAGGCAGATGAGGTGGTTCTTCATGTCCATCGCGCCCCGGCCCCAGATCATCTCGCCGTCGTTATGGCCGCTGAAGGGCGGATGTTCCCAATCCTCCCGCGTGCCCTCCTCCACCGGCACCACGTCCTGGTGGGCAAGCAGCGCCATGGGCTCCAGGGAGGAATCGCTGCCCTTCCAGCAATAGAGCAGGCTGGCCTTGCTGACCAGCTCCCGGCTGAGCGTCTTATGGATCAGCGGATAGCACTCCTCCAGATACGCGTGAAAGCGCTTGAACTGCTCCCAATCCACGTCGTTGTCGTCGGGATAGGAGACGGTCGGAATCTGGATCGCGCCGGTAAGACGCGCCGCCGCGCGTTCGGCGTTTACAGCTTCCTCCGGCAGCGGCTCGGTTTCCGTTTTTTGGGGCTTGAACAGCGCCGCCTTAATCAGCGTATAGATCAAAAACAAGCCCAGCAAAACAAGTGCGCCATAACCAATATAAGGCCCCATGATGATTCCCCCTATGGTTCAATTTTATATTTCGCAATTCACATTTCACAATTTTGCCCGCCCGCCGCCGTAGGGGTTCAAAATTTTGAACCCTGGGCATGAACCTCGTTGGGCATTTGAATTGGCCTGGGCTCAAATTTTTGAGCCCCTACGGATATTTCTTATTTTTTGGCCTGGGCTCAAATTTTTGAGCCCCTACGGATGTTTCTTGTTTTTTGGCCTGGGCTCAAATTTTTGAGCCCCTACGGATGTTTCTTGCTTTTTTTGGCCTGGGCTCAAATTTTTGAGCCCCTACGGATGTTTCTTGCTTTTTGGCCTGGGCTCAAATTTTTGAGCCCCTACTACAATTCAGCTGTTTTTATCCACCTGATGCGTTTGCTTCAAATTGCCTGTTTTCTGGCTGCGCAGCGCCAGCTCCCGCGATATCTCGCCCGGCTCAATGCCCAATTGGGCCATCAACACCGCCGCGTGAAAGGCCAGATCGCACAGCTCCAGGATCAGCTCTGCCTTTTCGCCGCTCCCGCAAGCGGCATTTTTCGCCGCGATGATCACCTCGGCGCTCTCCTCGCCGATCTTCTTGAGAATTTTGTCCGTGCCCTTTTCAAATAAGTAGTTTGTGTAGGAGCCCTCCCGGGGGTTGCGCCGCCGGTCCTGGATCACTTCATAGAGCGTTTCGAATTGGTTCATTGCTTTCCTCCTGTTTTTACCGCCTCGGGCAGCGAAAGCGTTCCGGCATAAATACTGCGCCCGCAGATCGCGCCGTGCATGCCCGCCGCCGCGAGGGCCTTGATGTCGCTGATATCCGTCACGCCGCCGCTGGCAATGATATCGCAGCCCACGGTGTCGCGGAGCAGGCAAAGCTGCTCCAGATTGGGGCCGCCGAGCATGCCGTCCCGGCCAATATCGGTATAGATGAGCGTTTTTACGCCCAGGGCCTCCATGCGCCTGGCCACGTCCAGATAGCCCTGCCCGCTGTCCTCCAGCCAGCCGGAGGCGGCCGCGACGCCGTTCTTCGCGTCAATGCCGACAACGATCCGCTGCGCGCCAAAAGCCTCAATTGCCTCGCGCACCAGCTTTGGATCGCGCAGGGCCACGGAGCCCAGGATCACCCGCGCAATACCGCCGTCAAGATAGAACGCGATGTCCTCCATCGTGCGGATGCCGCCGCCCAGCTCCACCTTGAGCCCGCTTTCGGCGGCGACATGGAGGAAGATATCCTGGTTGACGCGGCTGCCCTTCACCGCGCCGTCGAGGTCCACCATATGGATCCAGGCGCAGCCGCCCGCGCGAAAAGACAGCGCCGTGGCCAGGTAGTCCTCCGCCACGCGCTCGGCGGTGTCGAATTCGCCGCGATAAAGGCGCACACACTCGCCGTTTTTGATGTCGATGGCGGGTAAGATGATCATTGGCTCACCTATTTCTTTATATTTAATAATTCTTCTTCATGCTTGTTTTTTCTTCAAATTTAAGATTGTCGCATAGTGCGGGATTTCGAAGCGCTCCGGCGCACTCAGCAAATAAGCGCGGTGCTCCTGTTCGAACTGCCGGATTTTCTCCCGCGGGAGCGACGACGCGCCAACACCCCGGCAGGCCATGATTCTGCCATGCCAGCTTTCGCGGGTGAAAGCCACATTGATGTCGAATGTTTCCGCGTTCGCCACGTTGAACAAGCGCTTCGACCAGCCGGGCGTCCCCAGCGTATACCGCCGCATGCCCCCGCCTGTCCACGCCGGATTGTATTTCAACACCAGCTCTTCGCTATGCCTCGCAATATCGCTTTCGCCGGGAAGCCAGGCCATAAATAATATACAAAAATGTCCGCCGTCTTTGAGCATTGCGTGTATCTTCGGCAACACAACGCTTTTGTCGAAATACATAAAACACTGGCAGGCGGTTATGGCGTCAAAGCTTTTTTCGGGGAGCTTCAGTTCTTCCGCCGCCGCGACGATATATTCGATTTCCATACCGGCCTGTGCCGATAACCGCCGCGCCTGTTCGATCTGATTTTCGGAAATGTCGGCGCCGATAAAACGCGCGCCATGCCGATAGAGATTGCGCGGCAGCACACCCGTGCCGGTGCCGAGATCCAGCACCTTCTGGCCGGGCAGGCACAGGCCCAGCTCCAGAATGCGCCGGTAAAACTCCTCGGGATAGATATCCCGGTATTTCGCGTAATCCTCCGACGCGCATCCCCAGTCAAACGCCGCACCGTGGTCGATTTTTTTGTTTTGCATCAGCTGTCCAGGCTCCCCTTCGTCGAAAGCAGGCCCTCGGAAGGCTGTAACGCCGCCTTCAGTGCATGGGCCGCCGCCTTGAACAGCGCCTCAGCCTCATGGTGGGCGTTCGCGCCATAGCAGAGAATCAGATGCAGGGTGATCCCCGCGTGGGTGGCGAAGGCGCGGAAGAATTCCTCGCATAAACAGCTGTCGAATTCACCGATCTTTGCCTGGGAAAACGCCGCGCTGAAGGCCAGGAAGGGCCGCCCGCTCACGTCGACGGCGGCCTGGGCGAGGCTTTCGTCCATAGGAATCAGCGCCTGGCCGAAGCGGGCAATGCCGCCTTTGTCGCCGAGGGCCTTCGCCAAAGCCTGACCCAGCACGATGCCGCAGTCCTCCACGCTATGGTGGCCGTCGACCTCCAAATCGCCCAGGCATTGCAGCTTGAGCCCCCAGCCCGCGTGTACGGCCAGGGCCGTGAGCATATGGTCGAAAAAGCCGATGCCGGTGCTCAGCTCCGCCGCACCGCCCTCCAGGGCCAGCGTGACGGTGATATCGGTCTCCTTTGTTTTGCGTGTGACGGTGGCGGTTCTCATACTTTTCCCTCCAGATAATTCTCTAAGCTTAAAAGCAGCGCCGCGTTTTCTTCGCCGGAGCCAGCGGTAATCCGCAGGGCGCGGCCGTAAAAACAGCGCACGATAATGCTTTTGCTCTTCAGGTACTCAAAAACAGCAAGGGCCTCAGGGATCGCGACAAAAACGAAATTGGCCTCGCCGCCGATCACCCGCAGCCGTGCGGAATAACGGTCTTCCAGCGCGCGAAGGCCCTGCGCAAGGGCTCTGACGGAAGCGCGAAGTGACTCAACCCCCGCACAAAACCGCGCCGGATCGCCGTAAATGGCTTCGCCGACGGCCTGGGTAAGCACGCCCACGTTGTAGGGCGATTTCGCGGCCCGCAGCACATTCGTGAGCAGGGGCTCCGCCACGCTGAAGCCCAGCCGCAGCCCCGCCATTCCAGCGGCCTTTGACGAGGTGCGCAGAATGATCAAATTTTCATGCTCGTGAACTTCATCGAGCAGGGACTGGTTAGAGAAATCCATGTAGGCCTCATCCAGAACGACAAGCGTATTCTGTTTTTCGGCGGCACGAATGATCTCCCGCACACGCTCGCGCTCCAGCACCAGCGAGGTTGGATTGCAGGGGTTCGAGAAAACGAACACCGCGGGCCTGTGCAGCTCCAGGGCCTCCAAAACAACGGAAACATCGATGCTGAAATCATCACGCTTACTCAGCTGAATCGCTTCGCCTTCCACCAGATGCCCATAAAAAGAGTACATGCTGAAGTCCTGGGCAAAGCAAAGCAGCTTATCGCCCTTCATCAGAAAGGCGTCGGCCAGCACGTGCAGGCATTCGTCGCCCCCGTTCCAGGCCGTAACATGGGCGGGGTCTACGCCATAACAGGCGGCGAAGGCGCGGCAAAGCTTTGCCGCCGCGGGATCCGGATAGCGGCGCGGGTTAACCCCGGCCACCGCCCCGGCGATCAGCGCCCGCTCCTCCGGCAAAATGGGCAGGAAGGATTCGTTGGCGTCCAGCCTGATCGCATAGCTGCCCTCAACGGGGTCATAGGGCTTTAGAGAACGGATTTTCTGGTTGAATGTGTAGGGCATGTGGTCATTTCCTCCTAATCCTTCTGAAAACGCGCGCGCACCGCGTTCCCATGCGCGTCAAGGCCCTCCCCGCCGGCCA
>WRMQ01000015.1 GCA_009777055.1 Oscillospiraceae bacterium | reverse complement strand
CTTTTCACAGGCATTGGAGCGCGAAGCCAAACGGCGTGATATAACAAAAGGCAAGCTGGTGGATGAAGTATTAAAGCGGGTACTTGGCGTAGAATAATATGCATATATTATATGTCACAGCATTTGACAGGCCATAAAATGCAGCAGCTGCCATATTGTATGACATAGCATACAGCACATCATATGCTATAGCATACAGCATACCGCTACCAGATGCAAAAGAAGCCCAAAATTTGATTTTGGGGCTTCCTTTTTCCTATACGGTGTGGTAGATTTTTGATTGTCGAAGTCAAAACCTACATAGATTGTTTGAATTATACCGAGTTCGCTCGATAAAGTCAACAGTCAATCGGGCAACCGAACGCCTTTTACCCGGGTTTTGCTTCACAAAAAGACAACCGCGATACACAGCGGTATACAAAAAAAGAGGGTAAACCCCGTTCGGTGGGGGACTGTGCAACTCGGTACGCCAATGGCAGTCAACCAATAGAGGAGCGGCAACCGCGCCCAACGGACGGTAGCTCCCTACCGCCGGAGTATCCGGCGGGTGAGATAGCCGTTAGGGTGCAGGCCGCGCCGGGAGAAATCGGAGCCACGCGCCGAGAGCAAAACCGGGTCGTTCTCAACCCCGTTAGGGGTTCCCTGTAGCTATGGTGTCCTCTGGCAGATTGGGATTTTGAGCGGTGTATCAGGAAAATCGGTTAAGTTCCGTTACGTAAAACATCCAGATATTCAACATAAGAAAACGTGCGGTTGCGCTGGTTACCTGTGGACTGCGACAAAATCCCTGCCTCCACAAGCCGGTTGACCGCACCTGAAATCGTGTTAAACGAGCTTTCCAATGCGGCAGCGGTCTTTTGGATGTCGATAATCGGGTTTTCCTCCAGATAGGCCAGCAGGCGAAGAGAAGTTTTAGCGGCGCGGCCAAAGCCCTTGATTTTCAAGCTATTGCGCTCATGCAGAGCGGTTAATTTCGCGATTGTCTCGGTTGCGTCCTCGGCGGATTCATAAATGGCCTGTAAGAAAAACCGCACCCACTGCTCATAATTGCCTTTTTTGCGGACTTCCATCAGTCTATCGTAATATTCTGTGCGGTTTTTCTTGAGAAAATAGGAAATATACAGCGCTGGTGTGGTTAATATCTTCTTTTCCATCAAGAAGAGAGGTATCAAAAGCCGCCCAATGCGCCCATTGCCATCTAAAAACGGGTGAATTGTCTCAAATTGATAGTGAATCAGCGCGGCCTGTATCAAAACATCCAGAGTATCATCAGCATTCAAATATTTCTCCAAATCTGACATTGCCTCTATCATGTCCTGCGGCATGGGCGGGATATAGCGGGCGTTTTTGATGGTGCTGCCCGCCGCGCCAATCCAGTTTTGCGAACGGCGGAACTCGCCCGGATTTTTCTCCGCCCCCCGTGCGCCCGCCATCAAGACAGCGTGGGTTTCACGGATGAGGCGGTTGCTCAAGGGCAATTCGCGCAGTCGCGCAACCGCAAACTCGGTGGCCTTGATGTAGTTAATCACCTCAGCCACGTCGCGGTTAGTGTTGGCGTCCAGATTGGGGTCAAGCACATCCTCAAGCGTGGCCTGCGTGCCCTCGATTTGCGAGGACATCAGCGCCTCCTTGCGGACATACATCCCCATGAACAGGTGGACGCTGGGGATATGCGCCGCGCTTTGCTCAAGCAAAACCAGCTGTCGGTTGGCCTTGACGAGCAGCGCCGTGATTTCGCCGTCCACTTCCAGCGGCGGAACAGGCGGTAAAGGAGCCGGACAAAACGACTGATAGGCCGCCTCGCCAGATAGATTTTTGGTATAATTTCCCGCGCGGTTGGTCATGGAGAATCTCCTTGAAACTGAAATAACTGCTCTTAGTATAACTCACTTATTTCAATTTGTCAAGCGGAAATGAAATTATTAGACGGATAAGCGCTTCGCTATTTCAGTTTGCTTATCATGCCCCGTCGATAAAATTTGCTTGACATACCGGGATAAATCAGGTACAATATATGCAATGGAAGGACAGCCTAATCTATTGCCCCGCCGGTTAGCGAATCTGTTCCCCTCTCAAGAGAGGACAGAAACAAAAACGGCCACCGAGCGCAATGCTACTTGAGGTGCAAAGCCATAAAAATAGCGGATTGGGTTGCTTTATGCGAAATGTCCAACGGCACGGGCTGGCATGGATTTTCTGGCACTGATAGCTTGTACATTTGTTCGATGGACTGTAAATCTGCCGTCAGTGACTTCAGTGGTTCGAATCCACTCTCTCCCACCATGGCAATAAAATCCGAACCACCGTCAAATCTTTCTGATTGGCGAGGCGTTCGGATTTTATTGTTTTTCTTGACAACAAATGATTTGGAGGTTAGTATATGGCGTGGCTTTCCAAAGAAGAAGAAAAAAAGTATAAACACCAAGTTGAACCTAAAGACACAGCAAAAATTGACATTTTAAAAGAATATGCAAATTATGGGAATATAAAATCCAACGGCAAGATTGAATATAAATTTGATGAACGCGAGAACATACTTGATATTATCGAAAAATATAGCCTTGATGATTTAGTTAAAGGTAAGAGCGATGTTGAAACTGCGATTGCACTAATGCACTGGTTCTGTGCGCGTTACAGACACGGCAATCCTCCGGGTGGTTTAGCAAGCACGAGAACACTACAAGGTTTGATGGAGTTTGCTGATAGGAACGAAGGCAGGACAAATTGCCGCGGATTAGCACTCGCCCTTGCACAATTAATACGAGCGTATAACTTAAAAGCCTTTCATATTACCTGCTGCCCGTATGAAGAACCGTTTAATGATTGTCACGTTGTTGTTTGCGTTTACTGCGAAAGCCTTAACAAATATATAATGCTTGACCCATCGGCTAATCTTTATTTGAAAAATAGCACAGACGAAATAATAAGTGTTGAGGAGTTCAGGGATATTTTAATCGCGGACGGTGAATTAATCCCAAATAAAGAAGTTACGAACTGGGGTAATGAAGGAAGCATGACTGACTTAAGCGAGTACCGCGATTATATGGCAAAAAACCTGATAAGAATTGACCGCTCTTTTTTGAGTTGTTATGGAAACGATAGAGACGGCGGGAACATTATATTAATCCCAGAAAAATATATGCAGAACGAAGCGAAAAATTTTAATGCCGAAATGCAAAGTAAATTTATAACATCAAGAGAATGTTTTTGGCAAATTTAGTAGCCAAAAACAAGAAGCATTATCCGTATTCTGAAAGGCAGGTGGACCGATATAGGGAGCTTATGGCAGCCAGTACATCCACAACCAGCCACCCAGCAGATAGTAGTTAAACAGAAACCACAAACGACTCTTCACAGTAAGGCTGTACGTTAGATCAGGTGTATCATGAAGAAAGAAATAACAGGTTTCGCCGGCCGGAATATCAAGGCCCCAACCGACGCCGCCACTGGCTTGTCCGCACAGAAATGTAACTGATCCCAATCCCTTCACGCCGTTGTAAAAATAATACATTCCGCTTTTCTTTGGGGTAAAAGCAACAACAATCGGTTTTCCCGCCGTTGGCTGCTGCTTGACCGTCACTGTTTTGTTCAGCTTAAGCTGCGGCAGAGGCCGCTGGTTGTCAATGTATTGTTTGAGGTAATCCGCAGGAAAGGCAAAGGTTGATTGCGGTAACGCGGCGCGGTATTGTGCCCAATAGAACCACCATGCGTCACAGTCCGCGCAAATGTCCGCATCATAAAGGTTATCGTGAGAGCATTGGGGGGGCGCGGGGTGCTCCTTCAAATACGCATTCAGGTGATTTATATCCTCGTAATAAATTGTCATCGTGTTCGTCTCAGTGAGGAAGTCATAAAATATCCACCAGGACCAGTTTTCGCCTTTTTCTATCCAATAGGGATAAAGGGTTCTACCTGAGTCATTCCATCCATCAAGGATTTCAGATTCTTCCCCGGTAAAATGCAAAGTGATGGTCACGTTTGCAGGTGTAAACAGCGGTTGTGGGGCCGCGCTTTCCGGGTCAAGCATAATTTCGCCGTTCCATACAGCCTCTATACCAATCACGGTTTTGGCATATGGCGGTTCTGTTGCGCTTACACAAACAGCGAAACTGGCTGTGATTGCGAGAACAAGCAGGATGGACAGCATCTTTTTCATAAGATCAGCTCCTTGAATATGTTCAATACTTAAATGTCGAAAATGCAATGAAAAATCCTCACGTGAGCCAAAACAAAAGCTGTCGGCAGAATCCGACAGCTTTTTGGTCGGGATGACAAGATTCGAACTTGCGGCCCCTTGGTCCCAAACCAAGTGCGCTACCAAACTGCGCCACATCCCGATGAGATCCCCGCGGGGGATCGCCTGTTCATTATATTGCAATCTTCGTTCGTTGTCAAGCCCCGGATGGCTGCGCTGACGCGTCGATGGTGATCAGCGCCACGCAGTTTTTGCCCACATGGGACACAATTGTGCAGCCCACGTCGTCCGTCACAAGGCGGCCCACATGGGGCAGGAGCTCCTTCGCAAGGGCGTTGTAGCGCTCATATTCCTCCTTCGCCATGTCGGGGGTGTGCATAAAAAAGGCCAGAGCGCTGTCCATGGTATCCCTCGCCATGGCGCAGGCGTCCCGGAGGAACTGCTCATACACCGCCACGCGTTGGCCCCGGTACTTCTTGCCGATGATCAGGTCGCCGGTGCTGCCGTCCACCGCCACCATGGGCCGCAGCTTCAGCAGGTTCGCGCCCCAGGCGGCCAGCACGGAGCAGCGTCCGCTTTTCGAGATAAAATCCAGGTTATCCGGGATGAAATAGCCCCTGATTTTGCCGCGCAGTTCTGTCAGGCGTGCGGCGATGTCCGCGGCCCCGAGCCCGGCGTCGCGCAGCCTGGCCGCCTGCACGCAGAGCATCCCGCTGGCGGTGCAGAAGCTTCGAGTATCAACCACGTGGACATCCTCCAGCTCCTCCGCCGCGAGGCAGGCCACGCGGAAGCAGGAGGACATCTGATGGTTCAGCGAGAGATGCACCACGGCGCTGCCCCGCTCGGTGAATTGCCGGAAAAAGCTCTGGTATTCCCCGATGGAGGGCGCCGCCGTTTTGGGCAGTATACCCCGCCGGTCAAAAGCCTCATAGATATCCCGGGGGAAAATATCCACGCAGTCCTGATAGAACGTCCCATCCAATTGCACATAGATCGGCAAAAAGTGAATGGCGAACTCCTCCCGGATATCGGCGGGGAGGTCGGCGGAGCTGTCCGCGGTGATAACGACGGGCTTTTGCTCTGGCATAGGGGGCTCCTTATTTTTTAGATGTTAGATATTAGATTTTAGATTTTAGACTGTAGGGGTTCAAAAATTTGAACCCAGGCCACGCGCAGCGCCGCGATGATCAGGCTCCAGATGCTGCGAAGCAGGGTCATTCCCCGGGCGGGGGCCTCCTCCGGAGCCGTGGGCCGGAAGGTCCCGTCCCCGTTGTGGGTGAGGAACTGCGGCCAGTCCCCGCTGGTGAATACCGTGGGCGGCGTTTCGCTGTAAATCAGGAAGTCAAGGAAATTCTCATAGATACAGTCGAAGTGGCTGGTGTATTTAAAGAACCAGGTTTGGTCGGGGAACAGGCAGGTGCTCGCGTCCACGCGCCTGTCCGGGGAGATGTGGCCGTGGCAATCGGCTCCCTGCTGGGTATAGTCCGCCGGGAAGGTGCTCCACAGCCCCGCCGTGACGGCGCCGCTGCTTTCCCGGGCCGTATCGATGAGGCCGTCGGCGTCCACGCCGCGCAGATTGGGCGCGAAGGGCTGGGAGGGCAGGCCGTAGCAGGCCATAATCGAGACCCTCGCCGTCTTCGAGGCCTCCAGGAGGAGACCGTCCGCCAGACCGGGCCCGGCGGCGTAATGATAGGCGTCGATCATCACCTTGAAGTTATCGTATTTGGCATCGCCCAGCAGCGCCGTTTTGGCGGATTCATAATATTCGTCCGGCACGAAGGCCCACAGGGCGGGCCACTGCACAAACAGCGGGATCAGCGCGTCGTCGAAGACCTTGTCGGCGCAGTTGTCCAGCAGAACCGACAGCGCGCGGACCAGCAAATCCACCAGGCCGCTTTGCTCCAGCAGGTCGGCCAGGGGAATCAGCAGCCGGATCGCCCCCTCGCCCATGGTGCGCGCGATGCTGCGCATGTATTCCGCCGTGATATCCGCGCTCAGCTCCACGTTCCGGTTGAACAGCTCGCCCACCATGGTCAGCCCGTTGTGGGCCCCCGCCACGGGAATATAATGCGCGATATCATTATATTCATACTGGGCGAAATATGCCATTGCGATACAGGCGCCCTCGCTGGTGGGGATGAGCGCAACTTTTTCGTGCCCCGTCGCCTCTTTGACATCCTGTATGAACGCGTGAAGCGCCATGGCGCTCTCCATGGGGTCCATCCGCCAGTCGTACTCGAAGACGTACATCCCGCCGTTTCTGTGGTCCTGATCCGGGTTCAGAACGGCCCTTGCGGTGACGGGCTGCGCGCTGACGCCCTCCTCGTCCACCAGCAGGTGCCGGAACATCCCATAGGCCAGGGCGCTCAGCGCGTCGGCGGCGGGATCCCAGCTTTTTTGGGCCACGGCCTGAATCAGCTTCAGCGCCACGGGAAGGATCGCCGCCCGCAGCCCCGCCAGATCCACAACGCCCAGCGTTTCCTGCTCCGGCAAGCCAAAGCTGCGGTAGAGCGGAGCGCCGATGCCCGGCACGAACACCCGGGGAAGTTCCCGGCAGGAGCATGCCGCCGGGGCGGCGGAAGCGCCGGCGCCCAAAGCGGCGAGGAGGAGGAGCAGGCTCAGCAAAACCGCGAGGGCCTTGCGGGAATATCGGGCAAATTTCATATAATTACTCCCCTTTTATTGTGCTGGAAAGAAGTATAGCACAGATGTGAAAAAAAAGCAATAAAAAACATGCCGCTCACCTCATATGATGTCATGCCGTTTCAAAATCCCGGAAATCCCAAAGAAAAAAGGCTTGCAATCGGCTCTGTTTTCTGATAAAATGTCCATGGAGCGCAAATAGGACATTTGCATCTTTTTACCAGTATGGCGACATACGTATTTTGTATGATGAAAGGGAGAGAGACCATGACAAAATCCAAACGCATGCTGTCAATCCTGCTGGCGATGGCGCTGCTGTGCGGCGCGTGCGCCCTGGGCGCCTCCGCCGCTGGCCCGCTTGCCGGCGTCAACGCCGCCGCCTTCGCCAAAGAGCTCGCCGCTCCGGCGGATGCCCTGCGCGCGGCGGAGCTCACGCAGGAGCAGTCCCAGGAATACATCGCAGCCCTGCTGCCCATGCTGGTCGCCGCCGGCCACATGCGCGCGTGGGGCACGAGACCCGAGAACCTGGTGCTCCAAAGCGGCAAGACCTTCGAGGACTTCACCGAGGAATACCAAACGGCCATCGCCGCGCTGATGGAGGAGCTGGAAATCGGCGAGGCGGATACCATGGAGGAGATTTTCCTCAGCGGCAAGCTGTCTGACTATGCCGAGGGCGGCGCGGCGATCTATGAGGACTGCGTAAAGGATCATTTCCGGGCCTATGTCGGCTGGTCCCTTGCCCTGCGCAACTGGTTCTTCGGGATTTTGCCGCAGTCCCTGGCGCTGCTGCTTTTGCTGCGTTAATTTCGTATTGCGAGGTGTACCGCGTTGAAAAGATTTATCAGAACAGCCCTGCTGCTGTCGCTGGCGGCCATTCTGCTGCTGCCGGCGGCCTGTGGAAAAGACAGGGGAGAGCCCCCGCCAACCGCGCCGGGCCCGTATTCCGCCGACAGGGAGCTCTCGGCGCAGGATCTCGCGGTTTTTACCGAGGTCCTGGAATACCAGAATTTCACCGAAACCTCCTATGAGCCGTTGCTGGTTTCCACCCAGGTGGTGGCTGGCACGAATTACCGCTTTACGGCCACCGCCACGCCGGCGGACGGCGCCACGCCTTATACCGTGTTTATCTATATCAGCCAGCTGCCCGATGGCGGCCGGGCGGAGCTCATCGGTATCGCGCAAAAGGCGGAGTAAAAAACGAAATAAAGACAGGTTAGCGATATGAAGAAAAACATGAAAAGGCTCGCCGCTGGACTGCTCTGCGCGGCGCTGGTGTGGCTGTTTTTCGGCCTGATATCCTACGCGAACCCGCCGGAGGAGCCCCTAAAGCTTTTGGTGCTGGGGGATTCCATCGCGGCGGGCTCCGGGGTAAACGACAAGAACGACGCCTACGCCTGGCTTGTGGCGGAGGAGAAGGGCTATGCCTTGAGCAACCGCGGCGCGGGCGGCGACAGCTCCGCGCTGATGCGCGTGAAGGTGGAAACCGATGAGGCTATCCGGGAGGAGATCGCCGGGGCGGATATCATCGCGGTATCCATCGGCGGCAACGACTTTCTCCACGCGGAGCGCTTCGCCGCCCTGTTTGTCAACGGGCTGCTGGGCGACTACAGCCTGATGGAGCCCCTGCATGCCGCCTTCCGGGAAAACTTCACCGGCATCGTCGACGGCATCCGCGCGCTGAATCCGGACGCCATGCTGATCGTGCAGACCCTTTACAATCCCTTTGTTCCCCTGCTGCCCTCGCTGACCGAGGCCTATAACGCCGCGGTGGGCGGAAACAACGCCGCCGTCTACGCCTATCTGGCGGATAATCCGGGCGCCTACCTGATCGCGGACGTCTATACCGCGTTTCAGGGCAGGTATTTTATGGTGTCCATCGACATGACGCACCCCGCCGCCGGCGGGCACGCCGTGATCGCCAGGGTGCTGCTGGATACCATCGACGGCACACAGACCCTCGCCCCTGTGAGCCCCGGCGCGCTGGATGTGCTTCTGGGCATTCTGCGGCCCTTGTTTACACTGCTTGACCGCGTTCTTGTAACAGCCCTGCGCCTGCTCGCGCCCCTGGTGACGCTGTTCGCGTAAATTGTCAGATCAAGCCCCTTTCCGCACAAACGGAAAGGGGCTTTTTGTCTTATCAAAATCCTGTCAGTCCAGCTGGTCCAGCAGCTCCATATGCCCCACGTAAAAATCAAGGAGCTCCTCAAAGGTGCCGTGCACGGTGTCGAAGCCCACGTAGTAGCCGTGACCGGTGTTGTAGAGCACCGGCATCACGTTCCAGGTCCCGGAGGGAACGCTGCTTTCGTCGAAGATTTTATAGGGCTGCCCGAAGGGGTACAGTGCTGAGGCGAGGTTCACGTTGCCGTCGTTTTGCAGCCAGGCCGGATCAAGCGCCTGTCTGCCGTCCTCCAGGGTTGTGTAGACCTGCACCTTGCCCAGGCCCAGGCCGATCTGCATGCCGAAATAATAATAAATCGGATTCCCGATGTTTTCGATGGGAATGAACTGCCGGCCGGTCTGGCTGAACGAAATCGGCTTCGACAGGCTGTTGGCGTAGGAGAAGTAGTAGATATCCGGATGCAGGTTCTTTGTCCGCTCGTTGACGCGCTCCGCGCCTTCGATAGAAAGGTCGATCAGGGCGTTGTCGCGGCTGCGCAGGAAGCTTGCCA
The DNA here is from genome assembly GCA_009777055.1 of Oscillospiraceae bacterium. Classification (GTDB taxonomy): domain Bacteria; phylum Bacillota; class Clostridia; order Oscillospirales; family Acutalibacteraceae; genus WRMQ01. The sequence continues at coordinate 29,791 of WRMQ01000015.1, read as the reverse complement.
CTTTTTCCGCGTCGAATTCATATCCCCTGAACTGGCCCGTGGGGTTGCTGAGCTCCCATTGCTCCAGCTGAAGGTCATAGAAGCCGTTCAGATAGGGGGTCGTGCCGACGCGGGAGAGCAGGCCGATGACGGGAAGGTAGTTTTTAAGATCCTGCCCCTCCTGCATGGCCACGTCCACGGTGGAGCCGTTGTTGGTGGAGGCAAGCACCGTCACGGATTTGATGCGCCTGTGCATGCCGCCCCTGAAGAGGGGGGAAAGCTCCTCCGCGGGGGTGGCCGCGCGCTCCGCCGCGTCGCCGTTGACGCACAGCTCGGCGAACAGCCGCACGGTGGGCCCGCCGAAGCTGTGGCCGAGCAGGTTGATGGGCCGCTGCTCGCTCCAGCCGGTAAACAGGGGCTTTTCGTAGCTGCGGCCATAGCGGTGGTGGCCGTGCTCCTTCGCGTGGGCGGCGCCGTAATCCACCGTTCCGCCTGTCAGCTGGGCATAGAGCTCGCAGCTGCGGTCCCATACGCTGGAAAACGGGCCGGTGGAGGCGGTGTAGCTCTCATAGCCGAGCTCCTCAAGGGCCTTGCCCACGTCGCCCTTGCTCATGCCCCAGAGGGGGAAAATGTTGTGCACCGCGTTGAGCTCGCCGTAGCAGGTGAGGCCGGCGACAAAGACGTTTACCGCCTGGCCGGCCACGGGGCCGATATGGGCTTTGCGCAGGGGCATACCGGCCATCATCAGCAAAATGGTGGCGGCGGACAGAACGACAGAGATGAGCTTGTTCAACAACTTCATAAAAAAAGAGCGTCCTTTCTACATGCGTAAGAGCACCTCATAAAAAATATATTAGCACGAATGGGCAGAAATGTCAAGAATTGATGTTATTTTTTCTATAAAATGCCGAAGCTGAAAACGCCCTGAAACACAACCTCAACAACCCGGATCTTTCCGTACCGCTTTCCCTCCGGAATTTCATTTGCCGCGTAAATGCTCTGTACAAATTTTACAAGAAAAAGTCTTTTTTCGGCAGCGGTGAGCAGCTCCCAGTTTCGCTTTAAATCCGCGACAATGTTTTCTTTTTTTAGTGCAGGCTCTTTTTCTTCTTCGAAAGCGCTCAGCCTTTCCAGTTCTTTTTGGATGATGACTAAATCGTCCGAAATTTGTTTTTTCATGAATTTATATGTATCAAACTCCATTTCGTTGTGAACATACAGCCGCATGATTTCTTTTTCCCTGCGCTTTAACTGCTGCTGCTTTTCCTGGTAAGCTTGTAACGCCTGCCGGGCTTCCTGTCTGGCTTGCTTTTGCTTCTTTAGATTTAGCGTGTCCAGCTCGCTGAGCGTTTCTATTCTCTCTATGTATTCGCTAAAGGCTGTCTCCAAATCCCTGTGGTTCATGGAGCTTGCCTTGCACAGCCCGAATCTTCTTCCCGTGCAGAAATAACGGATTTGGTCTCTGTCGGTATGCGGGTACATTTTTTTCCTGCAGTCCGCGCATTCCAGAATTCCCGTGAAGTATGATTTTTCTCCTGGCCGGTTTGTCGGCGCGCTTCTCAGGTTCTTTGCGATCAGCTTTTGCGCTTCCTCGAATAACTCCGCTGGAATAATCGGCTCATGCAGTCCCTCACCTATGTATCCCGCTTTTTTCACATGATAGCGCACCTTGCCTATGTAACTGGGGTTCGTAAGAATATCTTTCACCTGGGAATTTGTCCATGTCGAAGCTTCTTTGGTGGGTATCCCCCGCAAATTAAGCACCCGCGCAATCGCGGTGATTGACATGCCCTGGCGCACATACATTTCAAAGATATCTCTAACGATAAAGGCCTCCGCTTCGTTGATCGTCTGTATCTCCTGCCCTTTGGGCCTGTCATAGCCATAGGAAACGCGTCTGCCTCCCAAGGTGTAGCCCTCTTTGACTTTGCGCTCATTTCCCAGCTTCACCCGCTCGATAATATTCTCCCGCTCGAACTCCGCGAAAATTCCGATAATCTTCAGAAACATTCTGCCGGAGGCTGTCTGTGTGTCTATGCTTTCCATTAAAGAGTTGAAAGCGCAGTCATGTTGATTGAACAAATCCACCAAATAGAGCAAATCCGCCGTGCTTCTGGTTAAGCGGTCAATCTTGAAGACCAAAACATTTTTGACATGCCCCGCTTTAATGTCTAAAATTAGCTCATTGACCGCTGGGCGCTCCGTGATGTTCTTGCCCGATATGCCCTCGTCCGCATAAATTTTGTAGATTGTCCAATCTTTGATGAGCGCATAGTCTTTTAGCTTCTGCTCCTGCCCCCGGATGGAGAATCCCTCCTGCGCCTGTTCTTCTGTTGATACCCGTACATAGATGCCTGTTTTCATTGCTATTTCCATTACTGTTACTCCTTATCTGATTTTTCAGATAAGGAGCTTTCGGCTTCCCGCTGTTTTTCTATTTCCAATTTCGCCAGCCTTGGGATGGAAGTGCGCAGGAAAAATTCAAGCATTTCGATTTGCAGCTGCTTGGGCAGAACAATTTTTTCTTGGCTTTCCCCGCTCATGGCTTCACCCCGTCACAATCATTTGCTTTCATTTTATGAAGTGAAAGAATGTCCAATGCCAAGATTTCGCCGGCATGTTTATTTGAGATACAGGAACACCGGTCCTCATGGCCGCCAAGGGGCAGCTGCGCAACAATAAGCCCCTGGTGATCTTTCTGGCCTCCAATGACGCCCTGGGCGCGAACCTCAAAAATATCGGTACATTACTCAACAGCAAAAACATCTACTTTGTTCCGTTTGCGCAGGATCTCCCGCGGCAAAAGCCCAATTCCATGGTGTCGGCCATTCCGCGGATTCCCGAGACCCTGGCGGCGGCGCTGCGGGGCGAACAGCTCCAGCCGCTGCTGGAGTGAGCCTCTGTCTTGTTTTTGCAACCAATATCAATTTCGCAAGAACCTCAATAAATCTGTTGTTTCAGGAGGTTGTTATGTTCAGCGGAACCCATACCGCCGGCCAGCTGAAGCTCCGGGCCGAAACCATGCGGCGGGGCTGCGTCGTCCTCGCCTTCGACGGCGCGCTTTATAATATGGACATGGAAGGGCTGTTTGAAGGGCTCGCCAGAAGGGGCGCGGGCTTTCTCCGGGAGCTTGACGGCTGCTTTGCCCTCGCCTTTTGGGATGGCAGGCAGCGGGAGGGAACGCTCCTGCTGGCCCGGGACCGCATCGGCGCGAAGCCCCTCTTTTACGCGCGGGAAAACGACAGGCTCTATTTCGGCTCGGAGCCGGGGTCGCTGTTTGACGCGGGCTTCGAGCCCGCCCTGGATAAAGACAGCCTGCGGGAGCTCTTCGCTCTGGGCCCGGCCCGCAGCCCCGGCCACGGCGTCTTCCGCGGCCTGCGGGAGCTTTTGCCGGGGCAGTGGATGACCGTCGGCCGGGAGGGCCCGCGCGAGGGCTTCTATTGGAAGCTGGAAAGCCGTGCGCACAGCGATACCTATGAAGAGACAATTGAAAAAACCACCGCGCTGCTGCAGAGCGCCGTGGAGCGCCAAATGGTCTCCGAAAAGCCGCTGTGCGCGTTCCTCTCCGGCGGGCTGGATTCCAGCCTGGTGAGCGCTATCGCTGCCCGCCGCCTGGCGGAGCGGGGGGAGCTGCTGGCCAGCTTCTCCTTCGATTTTGCCGGAAACAGCGGCCATTACAAGGCCAGCGCCTTTCAGCCCTCCCAGGACGCGCCCTTTGCCGCCGAAATGGCGGAGCATCTGCGCACAAAGCATACCGTGCTGGAATGCGGCCCCCGCACGCTGGCCGATCTGCTGGAGCCCGCCGTTATCGCCAGGGGCTTTCCCGGCATGGGGGATATCGACAGCTCGCTGCTGTATTTCTGCTCAATGGTCGGCAGGGAATACGGTGTCGCCCTGACCGGCGAGTGCGGCGACGAGATTTTTGGGGGCTATCCCTGGTTTCGCGGCGAAGCGGCCTTCCGGGAGCGCTGTTTTCCCTGGTCGCGGGATATGGAGGCGCGCAAAACCTTTCTTCGCGACGATGTGCTGGCGGAGCTTCGCCTGGAGGACTACGCCCGCGCGGCCTACGAGGCCAGCGTGGCGGAAACGCCCCGGCTTGAGAGCGACACGCCCGAAGAAGCCCGCCGCCGGGAGATCGCCTGGCTCAACCTGCGCTGGTTTATGCAGACTCTGCTGTGCCGCATGGAGCGCTGCGGCGCCGCCACCGGCGTTGACGGCAGGGTGCCCTTCGCGGACACAAGGCTGCTGGAGTACGCCTGGAGCATCCCCTGGGAAATGAAGTGCAAGGACGGCGTGGTCAAAAATATTCTGCGGGAGGCCGGGCGGGGCCTGCTGCCGGAATCCGTGCGCGCCCGGCAAAAAAGCCCCTTCCCGAAGATCTACGACCCGGCGTATGAGCGGCTCCTCGCCGAGCGTATGCGCGATCTGCTCGCCAGCCCCAATGAGCCGGTCCACAGCTATGTGGACAAGGCGAAGGCGGAGGCGTTTTTGCGCGCCCCCGCCGATTACGGCAAGCCCTGGTATGGCCAGCTCATGGCCGCGCCCCAGCGTGTCGCCTGGTTTTTGCAGTTGAATTATTGGCTGAAGGCCTATACGAAGCGGCCGCTATCCGTTTGACAGGGCCGCGGTCTCGTCCAGCGCACGCGAAAGCCGCAGCGCGTAAGCCTGCGCCAGTGGCAGCGGCTCGAAGCGCAGGGCGTACTGCCCCAGGCCGCGGGCGTCGCCCTGCGCGTAATCCACCAAGCCGCCGCGGCGCGTGATCCCCATCAGGCATTGGCGCGCGCGGACAGCGCTGTCATGGCATGCTTCGCGCATGTCGTGGCCCGGCGGCAGCGCGCGCGCGATGAGCGCCATGGCATAGCCGAGCATGGCGGTCGCCGAGGCCTCGGGCTCGAAAATGCCCAGCAGCTGCCTGCTCCAGCCGCCGCCGGGCAGCTGCGCGCGCAGAAGCGCGCCGGCACAGCGCAGGCATTCGGACAACAGCCAGCGCCGGTCCTCTTCGTCGTCCGCCTCCAGATGGCTCTCCGCCAGGGCCAGCAGGAGGAACGCGCTTCCCCTGCCCCAGCCGTACAGGCCAAGGGGAACGCCGCCGGGCAGCAGCAGCGCGTGCACCGGCAAAGCCGTTATGGGATGCATGCCGAGCCGGAGGTATTCCTCCAGCTGCCGTTTGGCCAAAGCGGCGGCCTCCCGGTCGCCGGCGCGCGCGGCGTAGCCAAACAAAAACGGGCAGACCATCCACAGGGTATCCACCAGGCGCAAATGATTGGATTCCCGGTCGTAGCTCATGGTGCCATAGCCATCTATGTGCGCGTAAAAATATTGCGTCAGCGATTGGATCCAGGGCAGCCCGGCGCTGTGACCGCCGCGCAGGGCCGCCAGAGCCCGCACCCCGAGATGCACCCGGGCCTCAATTCCGGGAGCCTCTCCGAGGGGACCGCGTTCCCCCAGGGCGTCCAGCAGCGCCGCCTCGTGCCAGAGCTGCAGGCAGCCGCCCCGGTACTCCCCCCGCCGGCGCTCCAAAAATGTCAGGCGGGTTTGATCCGTCAGGGGCACCGCGGGCAGGCGCTTGCTCTGCTTCCGCGCGGCGCGCTCCACCGCCGCCCCCCAAAGCGCGGGGTCCTTCCAGCGCCCGATATGGATACGGCCCCACCAGCGCCGCAGGGCAAACAGGATATCCGGCAGCGTAAGCGCCAGAATACCGAGAAGCAGGCAGGCCTGCAGAACGCAGGCGATCCAGAGCCATATCATGGACAGCCTCTCCTCTTTCGCGGACAGCGTTTGCCTCCGCTGAATTGAAATACCGCTGTGACAGCCGCCGGAAGCAATAACGCGAAAACAGCCCAAGGGGCGCTTCCCTCCCCGGTATCCGGGAACAGCGAGGCCGGAGAGCCCGCCGCTGTTTCAGCGGAAAGGCTCTCCCCTCCGCCCAGGGGGATCAGGGCCCCCGTCGCGCTGTCGTATTGCAGGAACTGGGGATAGGCCGCCTTGCTGCGGACATCCTGCCGCCGCTGCGCGGTCAGCAGCCACAGCAGGAATTCCAGGCAGTCGTCGGAGAAAAAGCTGGCGTGGTGCAGATCCTTCTGGAACCAGGTCTGCTCCGGCAGAATACAGGGCGAGGCGTCAATCATCTTGTCAGGGCAGATATGGTTATGCCCGCAGGCGACCGCCTGGACATAGCCGTCTCCCAGGGTCCTGCCCAGGGGCGCGCACACCGCGCCGCCGCTGGTGCGGGCTGTGGAAAGCCCGTCGTCCGTGTGGGTGTTGGCGCGGTCGCCCACGGGCGCGGCGGCGAAGTTGTAGCCCGACAGCACATAGACGTTCACGCCGTCCGCCATAGCCCCGCGCAGCAGCGCGGGGGCCTTTTGGAGCACGTTGTAATGGTAGTCGTCGATGCGCTCAATCAGCCCGGCATGGGCCTCGGGGTCCAGCATCAGGGCCTTGGCGCTCTCGTAGTCCCCCTCGGGCACCAGCCCCCAAAAGCCCGGCAGCTGGCCGAAAACCGGCGTGAGGAGCTCGTCGAAGATACGGGGCTCCAGGGAGCTCACCAGCTCCTCCGCATAGCCCAGGGCCGCGCCCAGGGCGCCCAGACTGTCCAGCACGCCCAACAGCGCGTCCAGCACGCTCCGCAGGGGCTCATTGCCCTCCATGGACTGGTTCAGGTAGCGGCGGATATTTTCCGCGTCCAGCGTGATCCTGCCGTTGAACAGATCGCCCACGACATAGATGCCCTGAAACACGCTGTGCATCATCACAAAGTTATTCAAGTCGCCGTGGCCGTATTTCGCCACATAGCTCATGGCGGCGGCGCCGCCCATGCTCACGGCGATGACGTTTACCTTCTTCACGCCGTGGCGGGCCTTGACCTCCTGGATCATCTCGTGGATGCCCCCGGCCTCCGCCGCGGGCTGCCGCCAGTCCACAACATACTGGTAGGCCCGGTCCGCCCCGTAGAGCCGCGCGAGGCCGCCGTGGGAAACCGTGTCGATCATCCCCGTCTTGTCCCCGGCGTAGGAATCCGGAAAGCGCACCTGGCCCAGCGGATGCTTCGGCCTGCCGTCCGGCTCGAAGACGATATCCTCAAAGAGCTCTTTTATAATGGGATAGGCCCGGTCGGCGAAGGCGTCCTTGCTGACCGCCAGCAGGGGCACGTAGGGCAAAACCCGCAGCACGGTGCTTGTAATATCCTCCGACAGCGGCGGAAAGGCCTGCTGGCTCCCGTCCGGCACAAGCATGGGGGACTCATTCATGCCGTTGACGATAATCAGCGGAAGGCGGTCCCCGCCTGCGGCGGACGCGGGCAGCGCCAAAGCAAGCAGCAGCGGCAGCGCGGTTAAGATCGCGGTGATTTTGCTCAGAGCACTTTTCGAAAATACTTTTTTCATGCTTGTTCCTCCCCTATGCTTTTCAAGATGATTACGGGCAGATGGGGCCGGTTGTTGACGCGAATGGGAATGACGCTGTTGCCGATCCCCCGGCTGACGACCAATAATTCGCCTTCGGGCGTCTCGTATAGCCCGGAGGTATAGTCCGGAAAAAACGTGAGATCAGGGGACAGAAGCCCCCCCAGGAAAGGGATTCTGATCTGTCCGCCGTGGATATGCCCGGCCAGCATCAGATCCGCCTCGCCCCGCCCGAAATATTTGGGATCGTGGGACAGGAGGACGGTGAAGCCGCCCAGATCCAGACGCTCCGAGAGGATCACGCCGTTGTCCAGGGCGATTTGATCCCACGCCTCCGTATCGTTCCAGGTGTCATGCTTGGCCTTGATGGCGTACACCCCGGCAATTTCCGACAGGCCGGCACAGAGCTCCGCAAAGCCGCAGCTCTCCATGTCGCTGTAGGAATGCACCAAATCCCCTGTCATAACAATGAGATCTGGTTTCAGCTTTTTTGTCAATTGGATGGTTTTCCGCACGTTTGCCCTGTTCCTGGGCAAATGCGTGTCCGAGATGTGCGCGATCCGGCAGCCGTCGTATTCCGCCGGGATATTCGCGTGGGCCAGCGCAAGCTCCTCCACCTGAATCCAGCGATTTTGCACCATGAGATAGACGATCCCGGCGCAGAGCAGGCAGGCGCAGGGGAGCAGCCGTTTCAGTCTCTTAGTCATCCAGCAGCTCCTTCAGCAGCCGCGTGACCTCCTGGGCCGGGGCCTGGCCCCGCAGGGCGCGCATGCCCTGGCCGATGAGGTACTGGAAGGCCTGCGCCTTTCCCCCGCGGTACTCGTTCACGGATTTTTCGTTGGCCGCCAGAACCCCCTCCAGCGCGCTTCGAATCGCGCCGCCGTCGGTCATGAGGGCCAGATTGTGCTCTTTCACATATTGTTCGGGGTCGACGTTTTCCGCGAAGACCTTCTGGAAGACTTTTTTGGCCGTGCCCCGGTTGATCACGTTCCCGCGCAGCAGCAGAATCAGCTTGCCCAGGGACGCGGGCGCGAAAATCATGTTCTCCGGCAGGGTCTGGGTAAGCTTCAGCTGGCCCAGCACCTCGCCCATGATCCAGTTCGCGGCCTCCTTCGGGTCGCCGCAGGCGGCGCAGGTCTCCTCAAACAGCCGCATGAGATACACCGAGCCCGTGAGGATGCCCGTGTCATATTCCGGCAGGCCCAGCTCCTCCATGTAGCGCCGCCGCTTGGCCTGGGGCAGCTCCGGGAGCGAGGCCCGGATCTCCGCGATTTGCGCATCCGTGATTTCGATGGGCGGCAGGTCCGGCTCGGGGAAATACCTGTAGTCCTGGGCGTCCTCCTTGGCGCGCATGCTGCAGCTTTCGCCCGCGCTGTCGTCCCAGCGGCGGGTTTCCTGCACCACCCGGCCACCGTCCTCTATCAGCTCGATCTGCCGCGCGGTCTCCGCCTCAATGGCCCGGGCGATGGCGCGCAGGGAGTTGATGTTCTTCATCTCGGTGCGGGTACCCAGCTCCTTTGCCCCCACGGGCCGCACGGACAGGTTGATATCCGCCCGCAGGGAGCCCTCCTGCATCTTGCAGTCAGACACACCGGTATATTCCAGAATCGCCTTGAGCTTTTCTATATAATCAACCACCTCGCTGGCCGCCCGGAAATCTGGCTGGGTGACGATCTCCAGCAGAGCCGTGCCGCAGCGGTTGTAATCCGCCAGGGAGGCGTCCTCCCAGTCGTCGTGCACGAGCTTGCCCGCGTCCTCCTCCATGTGGATTTCCCGGATGCTCACCCGCTTCGTGCCGCCGTCCTCCGCCGCGACCTCCAGCCAGCCGTCGGTGCAGATGGGGGCGTAGAGCTGCGAAACCTGGTAGGCCTTGGGCAGGTCGGGATAGAAGTAATTCTTGCGGTCGAACTTGTTGTTCCGGGTGATTTCGCAGTTCAGGGCCAGCCCGGCGCGGATGGCGCAGTCCACCACCGCGCGGTTGAGCACGGGCAGGGTACCGGGCATGCCGGAGCACACGGGGCATACCTGGGTATTGGGCGCCCCGCCAAACTTGGTCGCGCAGCCGCAGAAGATTTTCGACTTCGTGGCCAGCTCCGTATGGACCTCCAGGCCAATAACGGTTTCGTAGCGCATATATTTCCTCCAATAGACAGGCCAGGCCCGCGGTTTACAAAATAATAAACACGCAAAAAACCGGCCAAATTGTTCATTGTTAATTGTCAATTGTTAATTGCCTTACACATTCTCCCGCCATGATCAGCCCCGCCGCGCCCGGCACAAACGAAACGCTCCCCGGCGGCCGGTGCCGCGCCGCGGGCTCCTCGCGGGAATAGACGACCCTCAGCGCGTCAATCCCCCGCTCCCGCAGCTTATGCCGCATGGCTTTCGCCAGGGGACACACCGTGGTCTCGTAAATATCCGCGAGCTCAAAGCGCGTGGGGTCGAGCTTGTTCCCCGCGCCCATGCAGCTGAGAACGGGCGTCCCCGCCCGATAGCACAGCTCAATCAGGAGCAGCTTCGAGGACACGGAATCGATGCAGTCGAGAACGCAGTCATAGCGGGCAAAATCGAATTGGCCCGCTGTGCTGCTGTCAAAAAAACAGCTGTGCGCCGCGATGGCACAGTCCGGGTTGATATCCAGCAGCCGCTCCCGGGCGGCCTCGGCCTTGGGTCTGCCGATGGTGGAGCGCAGGGCGATGAGCTGGCGGTTGAGGTTCGAGGGGCTCACCGTGTCGTTGTCGATGATATCCAGCGCGCCAACGCCGGCGCGGACAAGGGCCTCCGCCGCGAAGGAGCCCACGCCGCCCACGCCGAAGACGGCGACATGGGCCCGCCGCAGCGCCTCAAGGGCCTCTGAGCCAAGCAGGAGCTCCGTGCGGGAAAACATATCCTCCGTCATGCGAACGCCCCCGTCTGATACGCCCGCGCGGCGGCAAACAGCGTGCCCTCCTCAAACGGGCGGCCGATCAGCTGAAGGCCGATGGGCAGGCCCCGGGCATTCGTTCCGCAGGGCAGCGAAATGGCGGGCAGGCCCGCCAGGTTCACCATAACGGTGTAGATGTCGCTGAGATACATCTTCAGCGGGTCGGCGAGGCTTTCGCCCGCCTTGGGCGCGCAGGCGGGAGTTACCGGCCCCAGAATCAGGTCGTATTTCTCAAACGCGCCGGCAAAGGCCTGCTGAATCATCCGCTTGGCCTGCAGGGCTTTTTTGTAGTAGGCGTCGAAATAGCCGGAGCTCAGCACAAAGTTGCCCAGCATAATCCGCCGCTTGACCTCCATGCCGAAGCCCTCGCCGCGGCTGAGAATATAGGTCTCGCGCAGGGTGTTCGCGGCTTCGGCACTGTGGCCGTATTTGATGCCGTCGTAGCGCGAGAGATTCGAGCAGGCCTCCGCGCAGGCGATGATGTAGTAAGTGGGCACCGCGTATTCCGTCATGGGCAGCGCGAAGCTTTCCGCCTCGGCGCCCAGGGAGACGAAAACCTCCCTGGCAGCCAGCACGGCCCGCGCCGCCTCAGGCTGCAGGCCCTCTCCAAAATAGGCCTCCGGCAGGCCGATGCGCAGGCCCTTCACGCCTTTGGCCAGAGCAGCGTCCGCATCAAAGGCCGCCGGCGGGGCCATGGAGGTGCTGTCCCTTGGGTCCTGCCCGGCGATGATCTCAAAGAGAGCCGCGCAGTCCGCCGCGTCGCGGCCCATGGGGCCGATCTGGTCCAGGGAGGAGGCATAGGCCACCGCCCCATAACGGGATACCGCGCCATAGGTGGGTTTTAGCCCCGTAACGCCGCAATAGGCGCTGGGCTGCCGGATAGAGCCGCCGGTGTCGGTTCCCAGGGCGATGGGGGCCTCCATCGCCGCCAGGGCCGCGGCGCTTCCGCCGGAGGAGCCTCCCGGCACGTGGGCGGGATCGCGCGGGTTGCGGGTGGGGCCGAAGTACGAGGTCTCGGTGGTGGAGCCCATGGCGAACTCGTCCATATTGGTCTTCCCCAAAACGATCATGTCCGCGGCGTTGATTTTTTCGATGACCGTGGCGTCGTAGGGGGGAATGAAATCCGCGAGCATCCTTGAGGCGCAGGTGGTGGGGATGCCCTTGGTGCAGATCAAATCCTTCACGGCGATGGGCACCCCCGCCAGAGCTGAGCGGATTTCGCCCGCGTCGATACGCGGCTGGATGTCCGCCGCCCGGGCATAGGCGTGCTCCCTGCACAGATGAATATAGCAGTTATATTTTGGTTCGAGCTCCTCAATAACGGCGTAGTAAGCGTCAAGGGCCTGCGCGACTGTGAGCTCACGGGCCTGGAGCTTCGCGGCCAGCTGCAGGGCGGTGAGGGATGTGATTGCCGTTGATGCGGGTGTATGCGGGGTGACGGGCGGCTTGCAAGCCGCCCCTACAGGCTCTGCGTTGTGATTATGGGCCATGTCGAATCTCCTTTCACTCCATCACCCGGTGCACCATAAAGTACCCGTCCTTTTCCCGGGGCGCGTTGGCCAAAATATCCCCGGGGTCCATGGAGCGCAAAATGACGTCCTCCCGCATGACGTTCGTCACAGGGAAGGCGTGCGACAGCGGCTCCACCCCCTCGGTATCCAGGGCGCCCAGCTGGTCAAAATAGCCGATGATGCTCCGCAGGTCGGTTTCACAGGCCGCGCGCTCCTCCTCCGTGAGGCGAATGCGGCCCAAGGATTCCAAATACAGCACCAAATCGCGGTCAATTGTCATAAAGGATTCTCCTTTATATTTAGATGTCTAAAGTCTAATATCTAAAATCTAATATCTATTATAGCACAACTATTTTGAAAATGCAATCGCGCGTTTGGCCAGGGTGGCGGCGCTCAGGGGAGAGAGATACACGAGTTGGCCGGACCGCGCCCGCGTAACGATAAAGGACTTTGGCAGGTCCTCCCCCAGGGAGACAATTCCGCCGCGCTTCTGGGCGGAGCCTAAAAAATCCCGGGAATGCTTTGAGACTGTCGTTGTGTCCAAATCAAAAATGCCGATGATTTCGCTTTGGCGAACCACGGTGTCCGCGCCAAGATGCAGGTACACGCTATCCCTCCCCCTTAAATTGACGCAGCTCCCGCATGAGCCTCGCCACGGGCAGGCCGACCACGTTGAAGTAGTCGCCCTCAATCTTTTTGACCAGCAGCCCGCCCAGGCCCTGGATGCCGTAGGCCCCGGCTTTGTCCAGTGGCTCGCCGCTTTGGATATAGCGCGCGATCTCGTCCTCCGAAAGGGGATAGAAGCTCACCCGCGTTTTCTGGGCAAAGGCCAGCTGCCGCGCTCCCTGGCAAACGCAGACCCCGGTGATCACCGTATGTGTTTCGCCGGAGAGCATGCGCAGCATCCGCGCGGCGTCGCCAGAATCTTTTGGCTTGCCCAAAATAATATTTTTTAATTTTTTGCTTTTTATATTTTTATTTTTTTTATTTTCAAGATTTATTTTTTTTAAATTTATATTTATCAGATTTTTATTTTTTAATCTTTTATTTTTCAAAACGACGATTGTATCCGCCGCGATGACGCAGCTTTCGGGATGCTCCGCAGCCACAGCCGCTGCCTTTTGCGTGGCCAGCGCCCGGGCGGCCTCCGCGGGCTCCATCCCCGGCGGGATGCTTTCCTCTATGTCCGGCGCGCAGACGCGGAAGCTCAGGCCGGCCATAGCCAGCAGCTCTTTTCGCCGGGGCGAGGCCGAAGCCAGAATGTAATCCAATTCGATACAGCCCTCCATTATTTGTATAGTGAATAAAAAATGGCGCGTTGCGCATTGAATTATACACCAGGACGATCATAAATGCAAACTATTTTCAATTTTCTGAATATGAATTGTGAATCTATACAGAATTCGAAGAAGCCGCGCCGCAGCCCCTTGACAAACGCCCCTCAGATGCTTATACTGCGAACGGGCATACTAAATATGCCCTGATAAAACAAATAAACAAAACAGAAGAAATGGGAGGATTCCGTATGGCGAAGAAAATCATCGCGCTGCTTTGCGCCGTCTTGCTTCTGCTGAGCCTGTGCGCCGCCTGCGCCGTGCAGGGAGAATTCAGCAAACAAAAGCGAATCAATGTCATCACCCGCGAGGATGGCTCCGGCACCCGGCAGGCGTTCATTGAGCTGTTCGGCGTGGAGGAAAAGGGAGAAGACGGCACCCGCAGGGACAACACGACCAAGGACGCCGTAACCGCCAAGCAGACGGATATCATGATCACCAACGTAATGAACGACCCCTATGCCGTCGGCTATATCTCCGTGGGCTCCATGAGCGACAGCGTGAAGGCCCTATCCATCGAAGGCGTGGAGCCCTCCAGAATCAACGTGCTCAGCGGCGCCTATGAGATTGTCCGCCCCTTCTATCTGGCCACGAAGGGGGAGGCCTCTGCCCTGGCGCAGGACTTTATCGATTTCATTCTTTCCGGTCTTGGACAAGCCATCGTCGCGGATTCCGGCTATATCCCCGTGATGGAAGCGCCCGTGGAATATCAGAACGAGGCCCCGCCCGCCGGCCGGCTCGTCGTCGCGGGCTCCAGCTCCGTCACGCCCGTGATGGAAAAGCTGCGCACGGCCTATCGGGAGGCCAATCCCGCCGCCGTAATCGAAATTCAGATGAGCGACTCCTCCGGCGGGCTGCTGGCGGCCATGGAGGACACCTGCGACATCGCCATGTCCAGCCGCGACCTCAAGGAAAGCGAGCAGGCCGTGCTCTTGTCCGTCAAGATCGCCTCCGACGCCATCGCGGTGATCGTGAACACCTCGAACCCCCTGGAGGACCTTGCCCGCGGCCAGGTGAAGGATATTTTCACGGGCGCCGCGCTGAAATGGAACGAAGTCATTCTGACAGAAGAGGCTGAATGAAGAATAATTCGCAGTTCGCGATGCGCGATTCGCAATTAAAAAACCGCCGCGGGCGCTTCGCCGAGGCTCTCATGGGCGCCGTGTTCCTCTGCTCGGCCCTGGCCAGCGTGGCGGCGGTGGCGCTCATCTGCCTCTTCCTCTTTGTCAGGGGCCTGCCCGCCATGGCGGAAATCGGGCTGTTCCGCTTTCTGCTGGGCAGGGAGTGGTCCCCCACCGACATCCCCCCCGCCTTCGGTATTTTGCCTATGATCGCGGGCAGCCTCTACATCACGGCGGGCGCGGTCGTCATCGGCGGGCCCGTGGGGATTCTCACCGCGGTCTTTCTGGCCCGCAGCTGCCCGAAGCGGCTCTACCGCTTCGTCAAGCCCGGTGTGGATCTCCTCGCCGGAATCCCTTCGGTGGTCTACGGCTTTTTCGGCATGATGGTGCTGCTGCCCTTCGCGGGCAGCAGCATGCTTTCGGCAAGCCTGCTGCTGGGCGTGATGATTCTGCCCACGGTGATCGGCCTGGCCGAAAGCGCCCTGCGCGCCGTGCCGGAGGCCTATTATGAGGGGGCCCTCGCTCTGGGCGCCGGGCACTACCGCAGCGTATTCCGGGTGGTGCTTCCCGCCGCGAAATCGGGGGTGCTGGCGGCGGTGGTTCTGGGCGTGGGCCGCGCCATCGGCGAAACCATGGCGGTGATCATGGTGGCGGGCAACCAGGCCCGCATGCCCCTGGGGCTGCTTTACGGCGCGCGCACCCTCACGGCGAACATCGTGCTGGAAATGGGCTACGCCGCCGAGCTTCACCGGGGCGCGCTTATCGCCACGGGCGTGGTGCTGTTTGTGTTCATTTTAATCATCAATCTTAGCTTTTCGGCATTAAAGGGCGCAAGCCGCAGGGATTCAAAAAATTGAACCCCTGCGGCTTGCCAATATTCATGGGTTCAAATTTTTGAACCCCTACGAGGAAGCCGCATGAAAAAACAAAAGCAAAAGCTCACCGAAAAGGCCTTCGCGGTGTTGACCTGGGGCGCCGCCGCGCTCACCCTGGGCACGCTGGCCTTTTTGATCGCCTTCATCCTTATCCGGGGCATTCCCCACCTGAAGCCCTCGCTGTTCGCCTGGGAATATACCAGCGAAAACGTGTCGCTGCTCCCGGCCTTCGTCACCACGGCGGAAATCACGCTGCTTTCGCTGCTCATCGCCGTGCCCCTGGGGGTGTTTTCGGCCATCTTCCTGACGGAGTACGCCAAACGCGGCAACAAGGCCGTGGCCCTCGTGCGCCTGACGGCCGAAACCCTTTCGGGCATCCCCTCCATCGTCTACGGCCTGTTTGGCTGGCTGTTTTTCGTCACATCGCTGAAATGGGGATTCAGCTTATTATCCGGCGCCGTCACTTTGTCCATCATGATACTGCCTTTGATTATGCGCTCCGCCGAGGAGGCGCTGAAGGCCGTGCCGGACACCTACCGGGAGGGCGCCTTTGGCCTGGGCGCGGGAAAGCTGCGCATGGTGTTCCGCGTGGCGCTGCCCGCGGCCATGC
The DNA here is from genome assembly GCA_009777055.1 of Oscillospiraceae bacterium. Classification (GTDB taxonomy): domain Bacteria; phylum Bacillota; class Clostridia; order Oscillospirales; family Acutalibacteraceae; genus WRMQ01. The sequence goes on along the minus strand of WRMQ01000015.1, from coordinate 14,038 downwards.
CGGGCATTCTCGCCGGGGTAATCCTGGCGGTGGGGCGCATTGTGGGCGAAACCGCCGCGCTGATCTACACCGCGGGCACGGTGGCGCAGATCGCGCCGAGCCCCATGGCCTCGGCCCGCACGCTGTCTGTGCACATGTATGCCCTTTCCAGCGAGGGGCTGTTTATGAATGAAAGCTATGCCACGGCGGTGGTGCTGCTGCTTCTTGTCGCGGGCATCAACGCTCTTTCGGGCTTCATCGCAAAACGGCTGGGAGGCAAAGGGGAGAGACAGGGAGGAGAGTGAAATGAAAGATAAATCAATTTTTGAAATCAAAAGCCTGGATTTGTTTTACGGGAATTTTCAGGCCCTCAAAAGCATAAACATGGAGCTTGCGGGGGGAGAAATCACCGCCTTCATCGGGCCCTCAGGCTGCGGGAAATCCACGCTGCTCAAAACCCTCAACCGCATGAACGATCTGGTGGAGGGCTGCCGGATCACCGGCACGGTAAGGCTGATGGGGCAGGATGTGTATGGCGGCATGGACGTCAACCTGCTGCGCAGGCGGGTGGGCATGGTCTTCCAGAAGCCCAACCCCTTCCCCATGAGCGTCTACGACAACATCGCCTTCGGCCCGCGCACCCACGGGGTAAAGAAAAAGAGCGCGCTGGACAGCGTTGTCGAAAAATCCCTGCGGGACGCGGCGATCTGGGACGAGGTGAAGGACCGGCTCAAGAAGCCGGCGCTGGCGCTTTCCGGCGGGCAGCAGCAGCGGCTGTGCATCGCCCGGGCCCTGGCCGTGGGGCCCGAGGTGCTGCTCATGGATGAGCCCACCAGTGCCCTGGATCCCATTTCCACCGGAAAAATTGAGGAGCTGCTGCTCCAGCTGCGGGAGGAGTACAGCATCGTGATCGTGACCCACAACATGCAGCAGGCCACCCGCGTCAGCGACCGCACGGCCTTCTTCCTGCTGGGCGAGGTGGTGGAGTACGCCAAAACCGAGACCATGTTTTCCATGCCGAAGGACAAGCGCACCGAGGATTACATCACAGGGAGGTTTGGATGATGCGCAGCAGATTTGACGAGCAGCTCAACCAGCTGAATGAAAACCTGATTGAAATGGGCGCCATGGTGGAGGATGCCATCACGAAGAGCGTGAAGGCCCTCAAGGAGCGTGATGTGGAGGCCTCCCGCAAAATTGAGCGGGACGATCACCTGATCAACGAAAAGGAGAAGGAGATCGAAAGCCTTTGCCTCAAGCTGCTGCTCAACCAGCAGCCAGTGGCGCGGGACCTGCGCACGATCTCCACGGCGCTGAAGATGATCACCGACATTGAGCGCATCGGCGACCACGCGGCGGATATCGCGGAAATCTGCGTGCACCTGCCCGTGGAAAGCCATGTAACGGACATTGAGCCCATCGCGGCCATGGCGAAGGCCACCATGCGCATGGTGCGCGCCAGCATTGAGGCCTATGTGAAGAAGGACCTGGCGCTGGCGCAGTCGGTAACGGAAATGGACGACGAGGTGGATGAGCTCTTCATCGCCGTGCGGCAGGATATGATCGCGCTGGTCCACAAGGACCCCAATGACGGCAGCGAGGCCTTCGACATCATGCAGATCGCGAAGTACTTCGAACGCATTGGCGACCATGCGGTAAACATCGGCGAATGGGTCGTGTTTTCCATCACCGGCATTCATAAGAACACGAGGATTTTGTAAGACAGGAGCATAGAAATGAAACGATGGAGCGCCCTTGCCTGCGCCGCGGTCTTATGCGCGGCTCTGTGCGCCTGCGCGCCGGCCGGGCCGCCCGGCGACGGCAAAATCAGCGTTGTCGCCACCATTTTCGCGCCCTATGATTTTACGCGGGCGATCGCGGGGGATCGCGTCAGGCTGACTATGCTGCTCCCCCCGGCCGCGGAAAGCCATTCCTACGAGCCCACGGCGAAGGATATCATCAGCATCCAGGAGTGCGGCCTGTTTCTCTATGTGGGCGGGGAATCCGAAAACTGGGTCAGGGAGATTCTGACGCCGATGGAGCCGGGCAGGCGCCGGGTCGTCGCGCTGATGGACTGCGTGGACGCGGTGGAGGAAGAAATCGTCCCGGGCATGGAGGCCGGGGACGACGGCGTGGAGGAGCGCGAGAACGGCGCGGGCACGCCGGAATACGACGAGCATGTATGGACCTCGCCGAAAAACGCCATGCGGATCGTGGAGCGGATCCGGGACGCCCTGTGCGAAATCGACAGCGAAAACGCCGCGGTATACCGGGAAAACGCCCGCGCCTATCTGGCCGGGCTGGAGGCGCTGGATCTGGAGCTGCGCGCGGTCGTTTCCGGTGCGAAACGCAAGCTGCTGGTCTTCGGCGACCGGTTTCCCTTCCGTTACTTCGCCGACGAATACGGCCTGCGCTATGCCGCGGCCTTTCCCGGCTGCGCGGTTGAAACGGAGCCCAGCGCCGCCACGGTGAAATTCCTCATTGATAAAATCACGCGGGAGAAGATTCCCGTGGTGTTCCACATCGAGCTTTCCAACCGGCGTATGGCGCAGGCCATCAGCGAGGCCACGGGCGCCGAGCCTCTTGAGCTCCATTCCGTTCACAGCATCTCCAAGCAGGATTTTGACGACGGGCTGGGCTATCTTGACTTTATGCGGCGCAACGCGGAAAGCCTGCGGAAGGCGCTGTGGTAAGGCGCGGGCTCAATGCGGATATTGTCCGCAAGCAAAAGCATAGACAGGGCTCATGGTGTTTTGCCATGAGCCCTGTTTTGTTGATTTCCCTCTCCTTAGGGCCCGGCCAGCATCTCCTGATACATATCCGCCAGCGCCATCCAGGTCAGCGGGCCCACCGAGCCCGAAACCGGCACCTGCGCATACTGCTGGAACGCCCTGATGGCACGCTCCGTGGCGGGGCCGAATTCGCCGTCCACCGTCAATGGATACTGGCCGCCGATCCTCGAGGAAAGCGCGTTGAGCCAAAACTGGATTCGGCGCACGTTGACGCCGCTGTTTCCACTGGAGTAGGCGTAGCCGGGATAGAAGTCCTGCCTGGCTTCCGCGGAAAGGCCGTTGTAGAAGTCGCTGTAAATCGACTGGATCCAGTTCCAGGTGGCGCGGCCAACGACGCCGTCCTCAGTCAGGCCGTAAATATGCTGGAACTCCCGCACGGCGCGCTCCGTTTGCGGACCAAACATGCCATCGGTTTCCAGCTGGCCGATGGAGGGCTGAAAGCGTCCGATAAAGTTCAGGAAGTACTGTATTACCTGCACCTCCTGCCCCACATCGCCCATGCGCAGCGTCTCGCTCCACATCCGCCGGGCCTCCTCCGGGCTGATGCCCTCGGAATCCAGCTCGGCGATGCGCTTGACGGCGTTGAAGATCGCTACGACGCGGTTCCAGGTAACCCGCCCCACAACGCCGTCCTGGGTCAGGCCGAACACGCGCTGAAACGCCCGCACCGCGGCCTCGGTATCCCCGGTGAAAATGCCTGTGTTGACCTCGGTGGCGGGAATCGCCGGAAAGCTCTGGGCGACACGGCGCAGCATAATCTGCAGCGTGCGCAGCTCCTCGCCGATGCTGCCGCGCCGCAGCAGGCGCCCGGGATAGGATTCCCGGATCTCCCCCTCGGGCGCGTTGAGCACCAGATCAATGTTGTTCCCGTAATAAAACTGTAAAATACGATAGGGCGTGTAGCCCTGATTGGCGAGATAGTAGCTGCCCCATTGAGAAAGCCCCTTGCAGGTCGCTGTGGTGCCATTGCAGTAGGAGGAAAACATGGGCTGCACCTGCCCCCGCCGGACGATGTAGTCGTTGAAAAGCTCATCCACCAGCCTGCTGATGTTGGCAAAGATACTGCGGCCCTCCACAAAGGCCTGATCGTAGCTCGTGGCGCAAATAAACCAAACCGACAAGTCCCAAACCTATTGATACTCATAGTATACAGCAAGTCCGACTTAAAAGCAAGGATTTTTCAAATCGGATTTTGCCCGGCGATTTCCCCCTGCTGTGGGGTCGCGGCACAGCCCTCCCTTCATTGCCTGATTAGCACCGAACATAGGAAGAACTGGCTTGTCAAGGGCGCAAAGCGTTCAAAAAATAATTTTTCGATATAGGATTTAACCGAAAAAATATTTTTTGAATTTACCCTTGATAAGCCAGTTCTTCCTATGTTACTCTTTTTCAGGCAAGGAAAGGATTAATATTTGTCATTTAAGTATGCTTCCATTTGATTTATAAATCGTTCAGCATCTTTCAATTGTTTTTCGACATCTTTTTTGGAAATAATAAAAAAGTCCTCGTAATCTGCCTCTGTACGTATCTCAAAGGCTCTTCCGATAATTTTAGAAATTTCCGCACTGAAAATCCCTGTTTTCACGAAGTTTTGCCTGAAGCTCGCAATGACCGCCGAATGTTTTTTATAGTCTAAGCCCTCTAAAATTAGTACCGCTCTTGCCGAATGAAAGATGGCGTAATATGCTCGGTTAGCTCCTAGTCTAAAATCCCCATTGTTCAAAGCGTTTATGCCTGCGGACAAATCCTCCTTTGCTCTTTGCAAGCGGTATTTTGATAAATCAATTGTGGTGTAATCAGCCATTTATTCTAATCCCCTCTCGCGCAACGTTCTTATAATACGGTAAAACATGTTCCCAAGCGGAGAATGTTTCCATGTCCTGCAATTTTAACGATAGCAAAACCTCATAATCATAATCACGACCGATATCTTCCGCAAAATCCCACACCTCATCGCGGTATTCTGTAAGCTCATATTTGTCGATATTTACCAATATCATCATATCTATATCCGAAAACTCTTCATAGTCCCCACGGGCATAAGAGCCGTAGAGTATAACGCTATTCAGTTTTTCTCCAAACAGTTCCATCATTCTTTCATGAACCCTTTGGGAAATTTCTTGTATTTGTTGTTTTGTAGCCATGTCTGCACCTCCTATAGCCATAGTATACCACTAAATAGCTTGAAAGGCAAGAGGATTTTTAAGTTCTCCCATACCCCCTTGCACATCATACGCATCACCGCCAAGAGGCGACTAATTCAGCCTACAGCTAAATTAGTCACCTCTTGGCTTGCTCTGCGGTTCGGGTCAACTAAGGGGCCATGGGTCAGTCTGTATAGCTTCTTCCCCGTCAAGTAAGGCTTCAACCCGCTCAATCCTCGCCGTAATCCTCGGATGGCTTTTCAACATTTTCTGAATGACCGTGCTGTTATCGCCCAAATTTATCTTTTCAAGCAAATAAAACGCCTCTACAAGCTCTTCCCCATAGCCCAACTCATAAGCATAACGGTCTGCCCTGTACTCATTTTTCCTGCTGTTAATAGCAATCACAGCATTCATAAGAAACATAAACCCGAATATGAACAGGTCAAACATCAACCTGAATATCAGTGTGATGATTTTTCCCGCGCCGGATTTCTCAAACATGGCTTGCACAAGGTCAATCAGGAAAAGAAATGCCCTTGCAATGAGCACGAAAATGGTAAATAGCCCATTCCAACCCATGCATATAGTGTCGCAACCGTATCAAAGTACAAAATATGGGCTATCTCATGAGCTATTAACGCTTTCAACTGGTCTTCGTTGAATGTATGCATAGCTCCCTTCGTGACTGCGACTGTAGGAAGCTAAGCGGGTTTGCGCCCAACATGAGAACCGCTAAGACAAAATAGACCACGGAACAAGCTAAGTACAGCGGATTGGTCTTTGCGAATTTGATAAAGTCGCGTTTCGTGGTTTCAAACATGGAAAATCCCCTTTCAAAATGGCTTATGGATATTGACTTTGCAATGAATATCCAAGTCGCGGGATAAAAAGAACGCTTTGCCCGTTTTCAGTCTCTTAATTTCATCAGGGTGGAATATGTATTCCCTGATGGGTTTTGCGCTTCCAAAGCCTGTTTCCGTGGCTCCCATACCCATTTGTTGTATTTGGTGGGATACTTCAATTCCTTCCCTTGTACCTATGATATTCGCCCAATGTTCCGCATTTACGCTACTATTCTGCCTTAAAACGATATAATTGTTACAGTTTTCTATGATTTGCTCCTTGTATGCTTCATTCACAGCTGCGTCGAGGTCTGAAAGGCTTTGCGTGGCTAAAACGCAAGTCACATTGGCACTTCTGGACTTGTTCACAAGGTCTACCAAAGCAGTGGAAGCATATACGTTTATCTCGTCCATGATAAAAAATGTTCGATTGTTTCCGCTTTGATATAGCTTCCTTAGGGGCGCTTTAATTTCACTTTGGAATGAAAAGCGCGAAAAAGACAAGCCCGGCGGGCTTGTCTTGCTGTAACATTTTCTGTTTTCAGCGCATATACTGTAAATTATATAGAATATCAACGCGAACAATCGCAAAGTTGCTAACTTGGCGATTGTGTTATATATGCTTAACATAATGTTATGGTACCATATATATGCCTGTTTTGCAATAGCCTTTTTGAATTTTTTCGGCTTTTTGCCGGATTTCTCCGTTTTCGGGGGTTCGGAAGGCTTTTTCAAGGCCTTACGTGGTCAATTTTCTGGTCAAATCTTTACGAGAGGGGCGGGGCTATGGCAAGGCGCGCACGGGGTATCTACAGGCGGAAGGACGGGCGTTGGGAAGGGCGGTATTTGCTGGACGGGAAATATAAATCGGTTTATGGTCATTCGTATGGTGAAGCGAAAGCGAAGCTAGAAGCCTACATGAGCAAGCGGGCAGCGCCGCCCACAAAAGCGATCGCCAAGGGGCGCATGATTTTGTGGGCGGCTTCCTGCGAAGAATGGCTTGACCAAAAAAAGCTTTGCCTGAAGCAGTCATCTTTCGTGCAATATAGCTGTATTGTGCGAAAGCATATCCTGCCCTACTGGGGACAGAGGAACGCCAATGAGCTTATCAGCGCCAGCGTGAATAGCTTTGTCAAAGCCCTATCTGAAAGACTTTCCGCTAAAACTGTGCGGGATATCTTGAGCGTATTTTTACAGGTTGTCCGCTTTGCCGAGAAGAAGCACGGGATACATATTGACCACGAAGAAATTTCGAGGCCGAAAGCGCAGACGGGCAATTTGTCCGTGCTTTCGCACGATGAACAACGACGGTTGTCTTGCTTTTTACAGGTGAATCCAAATCGAATCAATGCCGGAATCCTTTTACTGCTTTACACTGGCATTCGGATAGGTGAGCTTTGCGCCCTGCAATGGCAAGACATTGACCAGACCGCCGGCATGGTCAGCGTGACCAAAACCATCCAGCGCATTGCAGACCCCGACCCAGACAGTAAAGCCAAAACCAGAGTTATCATTGACACGCCAAAGAGCCGGAATTCTGTCCGGCTTGTACCAATTCCGAGCTTTCTAATTGGCTTGCTTTCCAATATTCGAGCGAAGCCGGATTCATATTTTTTAACAGGCGAAAGCAAGCCTATGGAGCCACGCCTGTTCCAAACCAAGTTTAAGAAAGCCCTCGAACAGGCTAAAGTGACAGAAACCAACGCCCACGCACTGCGGCACACGTTTGCGACACGAGCAATCGAGCAGAACATGGACGTAAAGAGTTTGTGCGAAATCCTTGGCCATGCCACGGTGAAATTCACCTTGGAACGGTATGTTCATTCCTCTACAGAATTAAAGCGGTCTGGCATGGAACGCCTTGCCGTTTATCTTTAACTTTGGCTTTCGTGGTCAAATTATTGGTCACGATAGCCGGAACGCCTTGTATATCTTCGTTTTTCCTCTTTTAATCGCCAAGTTAGCAACTTTGCGATTAGCGCGCTGGCTGGCTCGGTGATTGGATTATATCATGCTTGGCAAATTTGAGAAATGAAGAAAGAGGGAAAAGGCATGGGGAGAAAAGTGATTTTGCTAGTAGCAGTGGCATTGATGCTACTGGGAATTCTAGCTGCTTGCAGCGCAAGCACAACGCCGAAGGGAGGGAAATTCAAAGATGCCTATAAGTATATCACGGACAGCGAGATTTATCGTGAAGCAAATGATGAATTTGGATTCTATGAAAAAGTATCCTATACGATTGACAAATTAACCTATACCGATGACACGAAAGGCATAGCAACTGTTACAGTTACTGCGCCTGATATGGAAAAAATAATTTTGGAGGCAACCAAAGATATTCCTGCAAAGCAAAAAGGACAAGCAACGACTGGGGAATTCGATTTGAATAGCAGTCCAGAACAATTTATAGAATATATGGAAGCACCAATAAAGCGAAGTGAAGAAGCCTCAAAACAGCTTAGAGAAAATATTAAAGAACAATTGAGCGATAATAATTATGAAGTATTGACTACAACATTTGAAATGGAGATAATCAAGGAAAAATGGAAATGGAAATTAATTCCAAACAAAGATTGGGATAACGCTGTAAATGGGAATTTAATAACTATATGGCAAAAATACTATAAGATGATGTTGGAGGACTACAAATAATGAAACGGTTTCTTTCTTGCGTTTTGGCTCTTTCTCTTCTGGCGGGAAGTCTTGTTTTTACCGCGAAAGCAGAAATAACAGGAAGTTTTATAGAAACAGCAGTACCCCTTTTTAGCAATGAAACCAATAGAAATTCTCTGACCTTATATTCATATGATGGCAAATTATATATGGATGCGCTTGACTTGGGAATATTGACAAGAACCAAAGTTGTTATTTCAAATTCAACTGCCTTTCTCTCGCAAGGACAACGAAAAATAGAAATTGATATCGAAAATCAAGAGATAAAAGAGTTTCGAAGAACATCAACACTATTAGCTAAGCAACATAATGGAAAAATTTTATTGCATGCGTACCCTGTGTTGACATATATGTTGGCAGATTGCAAATGGACCGCGGATACTTTGCAGGTTATCATGCCTGATAAATTATTCTTTGAGGCTTTCACATGGGAAGATGTGACGAATAGCTATGTTGAAATTGAAGCAACCCCTGAAATATGGGTATCTATATTCTGCGACACCCTAGTAGATGTTTTAAGGCCCGGAGGCTTAAACCTTTTTTCATCAGGTGAAGATGTACTAGAAGAGGTTACACATGAGGCTTTGAATGTCAACGCTTACGATTATGTTTTCGTTCAAGAGCAAATAGCAAATGAATTAAAAGAATTAAATGTGTTTTTAGATTCTCCTGCTTTACAAAATTTAAGTGCTGAGGAAGTCTATACTCTTCTGCAATCTATTCAATTTGATATATCTTTTAGAAACAGTCAACTTCAAAAAGCCGCCAATAGCAATTTGATTAAGTTTGCAAACGATACACTTGATTTTATTCTGAATCTGCCCACGGAAGCAATTCCTATAAAAGCAGATTTAGCGCTGGCAGATACAATAGTAACTTCATATCGCATGATAACAACCGATATATCGCTTGTTGAAGCGCTCTCAGAAACTTATAATGAGGATATAATCAACCGATACATAACAAACAATAAAACCAGACAACAGTTAAAAGGAGTTCAAGACCTCGCAAAAACCTTAAATAGTTCTGATTGGCAAAAAGTTTACGATACAGCAATAGAAAAATTCTTGGATTTTTTAATTGATTTAGGCGTGGACAAATTATTGAATCTAACACCTCTGGGAAAAGCAAAGTCATTAATAGATATATCCATGGCTATTTTATCAGCACTTCCCTATTTCGGCTCTTTAATTAACGCCTATTCTGCTGATTTGCATTATCTGATTGGACACGACTTTCAAAATGCAACATATAAAATTGTGATTGGACAGGGTGCAGAGTTTATAACGGAAGGCTTTAGGAATGAGGGAAACCTAAAAAAACTGCAAAGCTCTTTGATAATGTACTATCGGCTTATGATATGCACCATAGAAAACCGAATTACAGCTGCAAAGGAATTTAGCCATGCAGGGCAAGAATGGATTGATAATGCTTCAAATCTACTTGAAGAAACTGCAAAAACTCTTTATAATCTTAGCATAGCAGACACACGTCCTATTCCCGACATTGAAAGCCTTGCTGAAAATGACTTGGACAAGCAAGTGCCAGAACTACCGTCAGCCTCACAAAATGGAAACAACAGCTTTATCGTCCCAGTTACCCCGCAAACCACCGTGCCAGAGGGCTACATCGGCATTTATACCCCGCAAGATTTGGATAATGTGCGGAACAATCTATCGGGCAAGTATATTTTGATGAATGATATTGACCTTGCAAGTTGGGGGGAGTGGAAGCCAATCGGCTTCATTCATAACAAAGAGAGCCAAATATTTGGAGGTGTGCTCGATGGAAATGGATATGCAATTATTAATTTAAAAATAAATGTTGATATAGTCGAAAGCGCGGTGGAAAATATTAAGATTGGGCTAATTTCTGATTTAGGTGGAACTATAAAAAATATAGGAATTAACGATGGAACTATTGAGGTGAAATCAGTCCAAAATCACACATATGTTCATGTCGGTGGAATTGCAGGAAACTCATTTGGACTTTTGTACAACTGTTACAATAAAGCTAAAATAACTTGTGAGTTTTCAGGCAGTGAGCTATTCTTGGGTGGAATAGCAGGGCGAATAATGTGTTCAAGAATTACTCATAGTTATAACGTTGGGTATATATGCGCAAAAAATGCAACACAGTATAACACTGCTCATATCGGTGGAATTGTCGGAAGAATTCGGGGCAACGGACCAAATCATGAAGCAGTTTTAAGCTCATGTTATAATAACGGAACTATTGAAGGCTTAGAAGCGTGCCCCGGAGGAATCGCTGGAACAGCTGATGCCTATATTAGTGACTGTTATTCGACTGGAGATATTATAGGCGGTTATCGGGCTGCTGGTATAGTGGGCTATATGTATCCGACATTTACAGCTAATATGTCTAATTGCTACAGTATAAGTGATATAAATGCATCTAACCCAAAAGGGATAATTGGTGGTGGCACTTTTTCTGTTACAACACTCTTTAATCAGTCCATGTCTTATATCATCAGAAATTGTTATTACCTCAAAAGTTATTCGTCAGAATTATCCGTTGCAAAACATGAGGGTCTAATTATAGATAACCTTTCCCCCCTCACCCCTGCCCAAATGACCCAACAATCCTCCTACACCGGCTTCGACTTCACCAACACATGGGCGATTGACCCCGCAATTAACAATGGCTATCCCTACCTGCGGGGACTGCAACCGTAACCAATGAGCACCAAAGCAAGCCCGCCCCGTCTTGGCATGAAGTCCGGGCGGGCTTGCTGATATCTCCCTAATTCGATTGAAACTCCACATGCAAAACCTTAACCGTTCCGCAATGCTTCCCCGGTTCTTTTTCATTCACAATCACAATTTTTTGTACAAACTTCACCAAAAACTGCCTTTTCTCTGTTATGCTCAAGTGTTGCCAGTTTTTCTTTAGGTCTGAAATAACATCCCCTCTGCAAATTGTGGCTTTTTCCGGCTCTGGAAGTTGCAGTTTATCTAGTTCCGACTGCACAAAGCTTTTATCTCTGCGGATACGGGTCTTCATGGTCGTGTATTCCTCAAACTCAATCTCGTTATCGACATATCGGTTCAAGACTTCTCGCTCTCTGCTGTCAAGCTGTCGCAGTTTTTCCTGATATGCCGTGATTTGGGCTAGCTGGTCTTGCCTTGCTTGCTCCTGCTCCTGTAATTCAATTTTATCAGCAACGCGAAAATCAAATATTTGGTCAATATAGTCTTGAAAGGCTTTTTCCACTTTCTTCAGGCTCATGCTGGAGGCGTCGCAAGCGTTCACATCTTTGTTGGGGCAAATGAAGCCGCCCACATAAGACGTTGTTTCATCTCCGGATTTATTGTAAACGCAATGGGAGGCTAATCTTCTTCCGCATTTCGCGCATATTAAAATCCCACAAAAATAATTGTCCTCTCTTGGCTTTTTGGTTTTACCTGCTTTCAAATTTTTTTCAAGAAGTTTTTGCGCTTCATCAAATAACTCTTCTGAAATAATCGCCTCATGTTGCCCTTCGTATTGACAAGCACTTTTTCCACTGCGAACATGATGACGCACATTTCCAATAAAGTTGTGATTGGATAATAAACGTCCAACATTCGAGCCCGTCCATGTAAAGCCTTTCTTTGTTGGTATTTTCAATATGTTCAAATGCTTTGCAATCGCCATCAAGGACATTCCTTGACTTACGTACATATCAAAAATATCTTTTACAATTTCTGCTTCCTGCTCATTGATTGTCTGTATTTTTTGCCCCTTTTCTCTTGTGTAACCATAGCTTGAAACGTTGGTGCATAGGCTATAGCCCTCTTTCACTTTCTTGTCCAAACCCAATTTAGTTCTTTCAATGATATTTTCACGTTCAAATTCCGCGAAAATCCCAATGATTTTCAAGAACATTCTTCCCGAAGCCGTTTGCGTGTCAATGCTCTCCGAAAGCGAATTAAACGCGCAATCCTGCTCATTGAATAAATCAACCAGATAAATTAAGTCTGCCGTGCTTCTGGTGAGCCTGTCAATTTTGTACACAACAACATTTTGGACTAGCCCGCTTCGGATATCGGCAATCATTTCATTGATAGCCGGGCGCTCCGTGATGTTCTTTCCGCTGATACCCTCATCCGTATAAATCTTAAAAATTGACCAATCCTTAATCCTCGCAAAGTCCTTTAGCTTTTGCTCCTGCGCTCGGATGGAATAACCCTCCTGCGCCTGCTCCTCTGTCGATACCCTTACATAAATCCCTGTTTCCATGCCTTAACCTCTCCTATCGTTTTTTTATTTGCTCGATAGGTTTTCGGCTTGCCCGGCTTTTTCTTGTTCCAGCTTCTCCTGTTTCATCCTTGGAATTGACGTTTTTAAAAAGAACTTCATCATTTCAATTTGCAGTTCTTCCGGCAACGTGATTTTCTTTTCGCCCTCGTCCATATCCCCACCCCGTTCATAAGTTCTTACCTAAACTTATTTCCCGGCGCGGAAAATATTCCATATATTCCCTTTCGAAGCTAAAAACCAGCCTCTGAAACCCTTGATGTACAAGGTGTTCCGGGCTGGTTTGGTTTATTTGCGCCACGAGCTAGCTCGTGGAATTGGTGATATCAAAGGGGTAGCCCTGCACGCGGTAATGCTCGGAGTATACACGGTTGAGGGCGAAGGTGGTGATGGCGTATATGTTTGCCCGCAGCGCGTTTTCGGGCCAGGTGGGGTAAATTTCGCTGCTGGCGACGTTGCTCAGGTATTCGCGGAAGGGCACCGTGACATTGCGCGCGCTGGCCGTAGGCGCGCCAAGATGTACGGTAATCGTTCTGGGAATGATCGGCAAGCCGAGGCCCATATGGCAGCCCCCTTTCTTTGGCGGGCATTGTTATCTGGTATAAACCGCCTCGTTGACCGGCCCGGCGCTCCCCTCCAGGTGCGCCTCCTGAATGGATTCCGTATCCGGGAATATCATGGCGTTGAAGTACATCCGCTCCGCCGCGCCCGGATACCCCAGCTCTATGTCATATAACGCGTAGGGCACCGCGCCTTCCGGCGGCGCGAAGGAACGCTTCAGCTCCGGCGCGGGCAGGGTCAGCGGGCCTGTCTCGCCCTGCGCGTCCGTGACGGCTTCATAAAACTGATACCGTGTGCCGCCGATCATCTTCGTTACCCTTACCGCCGCGCCGGGCAGCGCGCCTCCCCCCGCCATATCCGCGCGCACCGTCAGCCGGCCGCGGCCCGTGTTCCCGCTGAGAAAATCCTCAATGGAGCCGTAGGCCGTATCCGGCAGCACGGCGAATTCCTCCGGCTCCTCGGGAGGGGGCGCCTGCATAGCGGCGTAGGCGACCTTCGGAAGCGTGGGGCCCTCGGGGCCCGCGTCAACATAAGGGATGGGCTCATCCGACAACGGGGCGGTGGGGTCGCAGGCCGCGCTCCCCATGGCCGGAAGGTTCTCCGCCGCGGCGGAGAAATCCAGCAGCATGCCGCAGCGGCGGCAGCGGCGGGGCGCGCAGCGGCGCGCCGTCTGGCAGCTGCAATTGCAGTGGCAGTGACAGGGCGGCTGCGGCGGCTCCGGTATTACCGGCGGCGGCGGTGGCGGTGGCGTTACCGGAGGCGGGGAAAGCAGCGGGGGCGGGGG
>WRMQ01000014.1 GCA_009777055.1 Oscillospiraceae bacterium | reverse complement strand
CGGCAAGCCGGAACGCCTACGCCGCCGTCCACGGCATTGAGCGCGGCCAAAAAACCACGGACAGCGACGGCAGGGCGGTGTTTTCCGGCTTGGTCGCCGGGCTGTATCTGATCGCGCAGCTCGACGGCGAGAACAGCGAATACATCATCGACCCCTACCTCGTGATGGTCCCCGGCGTGAATGAAAGAACGAGGGTATGGGACTATGACGTGACCGCGCAGCCCAAAACCGAGCCGGTCAGGCGTGACCTGAAGGTCAACTCCCTGAGCGTATACAAGGTATGGTCGGGCACAAATACCCCTCCGGGCGGTATTCTGGTGCAGCTTTACCGCGACGGCGTCCCTTACGGGAACTGCGTCGCCCTTGACGCCGGCAACCACTGGAGCCACACCTGGAACAATCTGAATCCCGAAAACACCTGGACAGTGGATGAATTCGACGTGGCGCAGGGCTACACCAAAGCCATATCGGCCAGCGCCGGCGGGTTTATCCTCACCAACACAAAGAACCCCAACGCCCCGCAGACAACCGTCGTCATCGGCAGCAAAACCTGGGAGCACGGCAGCAATCCCGCCGCCCAGCAGCCAAAATCCATTGTTTTGCGTATCTACGCCGACGGCGTGTTCCTCCTGCAAAAAGAGGTCGGCGAGGCCGAGCACTGGAGCTGGAGCGTGCGCATGGACAAATTCGACGAGAACGGCAGGGAAATCGTCTATACGGTGGACGAGGCCCCGGTGAACGACTACATCAAGGCCGTTGACGGCTTCGACCTGGTCAATATCCACAAATCCTACACCAGGCCCGACGACACCTCCCGCACCAACCCCTACGTTCGCCCCATCACCGGCGACCTCAGCAATCCCACCCTCTGGCTCTTCCTCATGGGCACTTCCTTTGCCGGCCTTTTGGTCGTCGCCTTCTTGTTCCGGAGGAGTGTTAAAAAAAGGGAGAAGAGAAGTTAATTTATCTTATTAAAGCAATCTTTTTAAGCAGTCTTTCCGAAGCAGTCTTTTCGAAGCAGTCTTTCTAAAGCAAAAGATTTTCATATTTTTTCGTGTTTTCGTATATTCCCCGGGAAATCAGGGGATGCTATACCACGAGTTCCAAAATTATGAAAAAAATTGCCCAACCGGAAAGGATGCTGCACATGAAAACGAATACAAAAAAAATCATTGCCATGGCTTCGCTGGTGCTGGGCGCCGTGCTCATCATCGGCGTGCTGGCGGCCTGCGGGCCCAGGAACAACATGGGGAACAACGATGAAACCTCCTCCTCCGCGCACGCCGCCGAGGATACCGGCCTTACCGTGCGCGTATTCCAGCCTCAGGCCTCCCAGGCGGCGCTGTGGGAAACCCTGGCCGCCGATTACAAAACCCTCACCGGCGTGAGCGTCGTCACCAACGATGGCCGGGACGGCACCCTGGAGCACCTCCGAGAGACTCTGCAGGCGGAATCCAACGCCACGGCGCTGTTCTTTTTCAACAATCCCCGGGAATACAACGCCTGGAAGGAAAACGCGCTGGATCTCGCCGGAAGCGAGGCCTACCTCAGCTTGCTGGACAATCGCCTGGCCCTGAAGACCGACGCGAAGGTTGTGGGGCTGCCCGTGGGTGTGGAGCCCTTCGGCATTATCTGCAACAGGACGATTCTCGACAATTATTTCGCCCTGGAAACAAAGACTACAGGCTTCACGGAAATCGGCGGCATCACCACCCATGCGGAGCTGGAGGCTCTGATAAAGGATATGCACGCCCACAAGGCGGATCTGGGAATAGACGGCGTGTTTGCCGCCCCGGCCTTGAAAGAGGAGCAGCACGGCGTTTGGACGCACCGCCTTTTGAGCCTGCCGCTGAGCCATGAGTTCCACAGGAACAACGTCGACCTCACCGGCGAATCCGTCAACGAGATCACCTTTCAGCACGCCGAGGGCTACCGCGGCTTTTATGACCTGATGGCAGATCACGGCACCGCCGCCCGGGAGGCTCTGGCCGAGCGCGGTTACGCCGACGCCGCGGCCGAATTCGCCGAGGGCCGGGCCGCGATGATTCTGGGCGGCTCAGAGTTTTTGGGCCACTTCAATTCCGTGCCGGGCAAGATCGTGGATGCCGGCGAAATAGCTTTTCTGCCCGCCTTTATGAATTACGGCGAGACTGAAAAACAGGGCCTCGCCCTGGAGCCGGTGCTCTATGCCGCGGTGAACGCCAAGGCTCCCGAGGAGGAGCGGCAGGCTGCGCTGGCCTTTCTCGCCTGGCTGTTCTCCTCCGAAAAAGGCATGGATTTCGTATCCAACAAGCTCAATCTCCTGGCTCCCTACAGCACGGCGGATGAGGCGTGGCTGCCCAACAATCCCCTCAGCGTCAGCGCCTTCCAGTGGCTCAAGCGGGACGACGTGACCCACATCGTGAGCCTTACCGCCCTGTCTCCCGGGGAGGAGTTCCGCACCGAGACCGTGCACAGGCACCTGCTGGGCTACACCAGAGGCGAAACCCCCTGGGAGGAATTCAAGGACCGGGTGGTAACCGGCTGGAGAGAATTCCGCGGAAAGATAGAGTACTAGATTTTAGATTTTAGACTTTAGACTTTAGATTTTAGATTTATTAGATTTTAGATTTTTTTGAAGGCCGCTATCGCTTTGTAAAGCGATGGCGGCCTTTGGCTTACCCGTTTGCGCTGTTGCGCTGAAAATGGGATGGTACTTCGAAAAAGATGCGGTTACGATTTGCGTTTTCTCATCCAACCGCCCAAAATAAATAGCAGTGATGTCGCCAAATATGGAGCAATGAGAAACCAATCCAAACTTAATCGCAGCGATTCAGCATAGCTGTAACCGGGAATATCCCAAACAAAAAAACTGCCTGGATGAAATAAAATTGCCAAAACAATGGCGCGTACTGTGACAAGGATCACCCCTGCAACTATGATGCTTTTCGCGCGCTTTTGTAAGCGTGCGCTGATAACGCAGTATATGCCCGCGCAGAGCATCAGCGCCGCCACTAAGAACTCATAGCACGCATATACAGCATTATGCGGCTCTGTTGGGTGTCCTATTCCGCCTAAGGCCATAATTCCATAACCCAGGCCCACAACCAAACCAAAGGCAATGGAAGCTATCCCTGTGATCATAATAATTATTTTGCCCCACAAGGAAACACCTTTGTCTTTGACCTGGTTGCACTGTTGCATTATGTATTACACCCTTCCGTTAAAATACACCAGGTCCAGTCTCTTCTTGCGAGGCGACCAGACCTGGCATTGTTGGTGGAGATGGCGGGAGTCGAACCCGCGTCCGAAAACCCATCCGAAACGGTTTCTACGAGCGTAGTCCGATGTTTCAAATTCCCTTCACGCGGCGCCGACGGACGAGCTCCGCGCTACGGTAGCCGTGTATATTCATGACGAGGGGCAAGGCGTCCCCTTCGTGCACGTTCACCGCTCAATGACGCCTCCGCACCGGGCCGCGGTACTCCCGGGGGAGACGGCAGCTTAATAAATTAAGCTGCGGCTAATTGATAGTTGTTGTCGTTTATTTCTAAACATACGGCTTTTATAGCGGGTCCGCGCCGCTGCTCGCTTGCGTAACTTCAGAATCCCCGTCGAAATCCTTTCATCCCCATGTTAATTTGTCGTTTGAAAAAGAAAATTTCCTCGCTAAAACTTCTTTCCAATGCCACATTGCTGCAGAACCGCATTAGCGGTGTGACGGGACTTGATTTTGCTGTCAACCGTCACATTTACTTTTGTGATGGGACTATACCAAATATCGTGATCACCTTTGCCGCGCCGGACAAATGAACAGTTATTTTCCTTGAGCAATGCCCGCACCTTCTTCTCATATTCCGCCATTACAAAGCCACCTGCCGTTCCGAACGAAAGCACAGCCGCGCGGGTTTTTGAGCGGACATGTTGAGAGACAGCAGCTCGGGCACCGCAAAGCGCACACGTTCAATGAGCGCGTCAAACGAGCCGGATTCCAGAACCAGTCCCGGAACGTCCGGGCTGTCGGCAATCCAAACCCCAGCGTCTTCATCCCACCACAATCGAACATTATACTCCATAGCAAAACACTTTCCTTTTTACTGATTTCGCCCTCACTGCCGCAAGCTGCGCTCCATATCTCTTTTGGCGTCTTTTTCCGCGGCGGAGGCGCGTTTGTCGTAAAGCTTTTTGCCCTTGCACAGCCCAATTTGCAGCTTGGCGCGGCCGCGCGCAAAATAAAGCGACAGCGGCACCAATGCCAGGCCCTGCTGCTTGACCTGCCCGTAAAGCCGCAGGATTTCCCGCTTGTGCATGAGCAGCCGGCGCACCCGCGCGGGCTCGCGGTTGAAGATGTTGCCCTGCTCATAGGGGCTCACATGCATGCCGTTGACGAAGAGCTCGCCGTTTTTCACGGAGCACCAGCTATCCTTGAGATTCACCCTGCCCTGCCGGATGGATTTGACCTCCGTGCCGAAGAGCTCTATGCCCGCTTCGAAGCTCTCAAGGACGTGGTAGTCGTGGTAGGCTTTTTTGTTTTGGGCCACGCGCTGAAAGCTGTTTTTTTCTTCCATCTATCCTCCTTCTGTATGCTTACGATAGACTCCTTACTCTACATATTATTTAGTATAGCAAGGAAACCAGGGTGTGTCAAGAAATTTTAATTGACAACTTGCCTGACAAAATTGCCACAGCGGAAATGTCATCCCCGGCGCTGCCGCTTTTTTTCCTCGTGCAGGGCTTTTCGCTGGCGCGCCGCCCTGCGGGGCTTTGGCGCCGCCGCCTTCCCGGGCCTGGGCGCCGCTTTGGGCTTTGCTTTTTGGGGTTCATGCAATTCCGGGTTTTCCTTGAAGAAGATCATGCTGCCGCCAACGACCTGCACCACCTCGGCGCCTGTCATACGGGCCAGGGCCTCGGCGGTTTCCCTCGGGGGCTGTGGAACGGTTTCCAGCAGCGCCTTGCCCTTGAGCAGCTCGCGGGTATGAAAGGCCTCAAGCATCTGCTTTGCCACGGCGTCGGTCACGCCCTCCTTGCCCACATGGAACACCGGCTCGAGACGATTCGCCTGGGCGCGCAGCTCCGCGCGTTGCTTGCTTGTCATCCTATTGCTCCGATCACTTATTTTATATTTTATATATTATAATTTTATATAATATTTGGCTCTTTTAGACAATTTTGGTGATATGCTGTTCTTTTCCCGCGGCGAAGCGGGACGATCCAGGGCACATGCGCTCGCGCGCAAAATTCCTCCGCCCCTTTGGGGCACCTCCTTTGCTTTCAAAGGAGGCTTTTGCGGTTTTCGCTTTGCCCTCTTTGCGGAAAATCACTGCAACCGGCTAAAACAGCTTAATATTTTATAAAAGAAAAATTCAACACGGCTATGATTGTGAAACCAGATCAAACACCATCTTCGTAAACGTCCGGTACTCCTCCCCTCCCCGCAAAACGCAGCTGGGGAACTCCGGGCGGTTCGGGCTGTCGGGCCAGGCCTGGGTTTCCAGGCAGAAGCCGCTGTAGCGGATGCCGTCCTTGCCGGGATCGTCGAGAAAATTGCCCGTGTAAAGCTGTACACCTGGCTGGTCGGTATACAGTGTCATGCGGCGGCCCGACGCGGGCTCCGCGACGACGGCGGCGGGACCGTTCCCGCTGAGGCAGTAGTTGTGGTCATAGCCCCTGCAGCGGATCAGCTGCTCGTCGGGCGCGCCAATATCCCGCCCGATGGGCTTTGCCGCGCGGAAATCGAATGCCGTACCCTCCACGGCGCGCAGCTCCCCGGTGGGAATGGAATTTTCATCCGTGGGCAGAAAGGCCGCCGCGTCGATCCGCAGCAGATGATCCAGAATGAGGCCCTCCCCCTTCAAGTTATAGTACGCGTGATTGGTGAGGTTGAGAATGGTGTCCTCGTCGCTGACGGCACTGTACTGGATCTCAAGGGCGTCTTCGGTAAGCACATAGCGCAGCAGGGCCTCCACCCTGCCCGGAAAGCCCTGATCCCCGGCGGGGCTGGTCAAACGCAGCTCTACGGTGTTTTCGCCGGCGGCTTCGGCCTCCCAGAGGGCGTGGGAAAACGCGGCGGCGCCGTGCAGGCAGATATTGCCCCCCTGGTTCGCCGTGACCCTGTGCTCCCGCCCATTCAGGCAAAAACGCGCGCCCGCGATGCGGTTGGCGAAACGCCCCACGGTCTCGCCCTGGTACGACGAGCGCGCCAGGCGCTCCTCCAGGGATTCGAAGGTCTGCAGGATATTCAGCGCGCGCCCCTCCCGGTCGGGAACCCAAAGGGCGTCCAGCGCCGCGCCATAGTCCAGAACGCGGGCGCGCAATTTTTGATTTTCGATCACAAACGCCGTGACCTCCCTGCCGTTTGGCATGGTACCGTAGAATTCACGCTTGATGCTCATGGAAGCTTTCTCCTTTTTCGCAGTAAATTAGGCAGCGCGGTCAGCACGGCCAGCGCCGCGGCGAAAACGCACAGATACAGCAGAGGCTCCCGTGTGCCGCGCATGGTCTCCCACAGGTAACTGCTTACGGTGAACGCGCCCAGCTGCTTCAGATGCCAGAAAGGCGCCAGGGCGTCATTCCAGCAGCCCAGGGTCACCAAAACCAGCAGCGCCGCGATATACAGCCGCACCCGCGGCAAGGCGTGATAGAACAGCAGCCGCGGCCCCGATACGCCGCTTTTCTCCTGTCTGCGAAGCAATTCCGGGCGCAGGGAGGCAAAGCGCCGGTAGAGCAGGAGGCTCAGCAGCAGATACAGCAGCGTCCAAACGACCCCCAGCAGCACCGGCGTGATGGGCAGCCGGAGATTGCGCAGCAGCTGCTCCAGAGAGGCGTAGCTGGAAAGAAGGGGCAGCAGCTGCAGGGTAACCGCGAGGGCAAGCATTGTCTTCCTCCCTTTAAACCGATAACAAGCGCAGACGTAGCTCACCACCACGCAGCAGCCGGTGCCCAGAATCGCCGCGGCCACCACGGGCCATACGCTGCTGTTGGCCAGCATATCCCGGATTGTGCCGTTGTCGGCATCCTGCATCGTGAGCCGGAACAGAAAGGCCATGGACTCCCGCAGGGTGGCGCGCACGCTGTTCCAGGGCGAAACCGCCAGGGCCGGAACCGCCGAAAGCCCCGCGAAGAGCAGGATACCAATTAGAGCCTTGGCGCTTTGCCCGCCGGATATGCACGGCGCGCGGCGGCTCCAGATCAACATGACAGGTAAGGGCGCGGCGGCGGTCAGCAGCAGGCCGATCACGGTCAGCGCCGCGTTTTGCCAAAGGAAAAACACGGCCAAAGGCGCAACGGTGGCCACAGCATACAGCAGCTGCCGCCCGGGCCGCGTCAGGAGCTCCGCCGCCGCGCCGGCAAACACACGATGGGGCTTGGCCCGGCACCCGTCGTCCCGCGCCATGGCAAGGATGCACAGCGTGCACACCAGCAGGAACTGCAGCGCGAGACTTACGGACAGCGCGCAGCGCCAGCCCATGCCGGATACACTGCGCAGGTTCATCAGGCCCGCGCGCATAACCCCCAGGGACAAGCCCAGCAGTCCTCCGGCCAGCAGGGAGCTGCCTGCCCGGCGGCGCATGGCCCGGAAGACGCCGGAGATAATATAACCGCCGCTGCCGTCCAGAAGCCCGCGCAGAGCCGAAAGACAGCCGCCGGCTCCCAGCATCGCCAGCATCAGCGCCAGAACGTTTCCCAGCGCGAAAAGCGCGCCCAGGCCCTGCAGCAGCTCCATCGCGTGGGCCGCCTGCATCACAATAGGCATGAGAATACAGTTCCAGAAGAGGAAGGGCGCGGCGAAGGCGAAGGCCGTGAGGTTAAGGAAGGCCATCCCCCAGCGGTGCTCCCAAACGAAGCGCGTCAGGGATGGAGAAAATGTGGAGGGTATCCTTTTATCAGCCATCCAGTATCCCCCCCGACAACGTCAAATACTCTCTGAGTTTCTTTTGCAGCAGAGATTTGTCGATCAGCTTCAGTTTATATTCGGAGACCATTGTTGGCGAAAGGCTGCGATTAAGCGCGTACTCAACGACTTCATTGTCTTGCGATGCGCAAAGAATCACCCCGACACTGGGATTTTCGCTTTCCTTTCTGACCTCTCTGTCCAACGCCTCAAGATAGAGGTTCGTTTTTCCAATATATTCAGCCATGAATTCGCCGGCTTTTAGCTCAAAGGCAACCAAACATCTCAAGCCTCTGTGAAAAAACAGAAGATCAATGTAGTAGTCATGCATCCCGACCTGAACGCGATATTCAGAACCGACAAAGGTGAAATCCTTACCTATTTCAAGAATAAAATCCTTCAAATTACGGATGATGGAATTGCGAAAATCGTGTTCGCTAAATGGCTCCGGTATATCCAAAAATTCCAGAACGTATTTATCCAGAAATATTTTTTCAGTTAGTTTCGCTTTTAGCTGTTTGGGGAGGTTTTGAGACAGCATATAGCGCTCAAAATAGGCGCTGTCAACTTGACGCGCAAGCTCTCTGGCTGAATAGCGTTCCTTAATTGCGAGCTGCATATAGAATATGCGCTCTTCTATTGACTTGCAGGCGGATAAAAGCTTCAAGTGATTCGACCAATTCAATTGTGTCAACAGTGTTGACACGATCTCATTTCCGGCGTAAGTCTCATAGAATTGTTTCATTCGGTACAGGCCGCGCCGGTTGAATCCTTTGATTTCCGGGTATTCTCTGGCAAAAAAATCCGCCAGCTTCTGAATAAACGAATCGCCATAGTTCTTACCTTTTGTGGCATTGCTCAAATACTCACCAACCTGCCAATACATGCGAATGAGCTCCTCGTTCACCTTACGGTAGGCATTTTCCCGCGCGGCTTCCACTATTTTCATCACATCGTTAAATCGGTTTGCGTCGCTTTGATCCAAATTTTGGTTCATACCGAGGCTCCTTTCAATCTCCACAATGCGTCCGGTTTCGCCAGCGGATTCTGCCCGCTACCGCGAAAATGCCAAACGCGCACAGGTTCGTGACTACAATCGTCGCCCCCGTAGGCAGGCCCCGCCGCACCGTGCATGAGAGGACAAAGCCGATGACAAAGCATGCCGCCGCCACGAGGGCCGCGCATACGGCGACGCCCCGGAAGCTCTTGCATACCCGCATGGCGATGAGCGCGGGAAAGATCATCAGGCTTGAAATGAGCAGCGTACCCATCATGCGCATGCCAAGCACCACGGTAAGCGCCGTGAGGCCCGCGGTGAACAGTTGGTATGCCTGCGTTTTGACGCCCGTGGCCCGGGCGAAGGAGGGGTCGAAGGTCAGGCTGAAAATCCTGTGGAAGAACCAGAGAAAGCCAGGCAAAACCACCGCGCTCAGGGCCAGGCTCAGCCAGAGATCATTCTGAGTGAGAGAAAGAATGCTCCCAAACATATAGTTCATTAAATCCACGTTGGAGCCGCCGCGGAAGCTGAGGATCAGCACGCCCAGCGCCAGGCAGCTGGTGGAAAAAATGGCCACCGCCGCGTCGCCCCGGAGCTTGCGGGCGCCCTTGCCGTCGTGCAGCAGCAAAAAGGCGGAAAGCATCACGGCGGGCAGCGCCACGGGCAGCGGCGCCCACTGGAAGGCGGCGGCCACCGCCAAGGCCCCGAAACCGATATGCGATAAGCCGTCGCCGATCATGGAATAGTGCCGCAGCACCAGCGTAACCCCCAGCAGCGCCGCGCACAGCGTGACCAGCATACCCACCGCCAGCCCCCGCCTCAGAAAGGTGTATTGCGTTATTTCCAGCAGCTGCGCTATAAAATCATTCATACTCGACTCTCCGGGCGGCTTGCCGGCCTGCCCTGCAATTCATCATGTAATCCTGCCCCAGCGGACTCGCGCGGTATTCCTCCGCCGTGCCGAAAAAACGGTCGCCCTCAAAAGCGCCGCGGGTGAGGTGCAGCACGTAATCCGCGCCGTCCAGGGCGCTTTCCACCTCATGCGATACCTGGATAACCGCGATGCCCTTGTCCTTGTGCAATGCGCGGATGAGCTGCGCCAGCTCCTTCGCGGCGATGGGATCCAGTCCGGCCTCGGGCTCGTCCAGCAGGAGCAGCCGCCGCGTGGCGCACAGCGCGCGCGCCAGCAGCACCCGCCGCTGCTGCCCCCCGGAAAGCTCGCGGAAGCAGCGGTCCGCCAGCTCGGCCACACCCAGCTGCGCCATGATCTCACCCGCGCGCGCCCTTTGCTCCCGGGTGTACCAGGCCTTGGGGCCCATGGCGCCCAGAAAACCGGAACGCACAACCTCCACCGCCCTGGCGGGAAAATCCTGCTGCACCGCCAGCTGCTGCGGCAAGTAGCCGATCTGCCTGCGGGCGGAATCCGCGCCATAAATAATTTCGCCCTTCGTGGGCCGCTTCAGCCCCAGCAGTGCCAACAGCAGGGTGCTTTTGCCTGTGCCGTTTTCGCCCAGCACGCATAGACGCTCCCCTTCACGCAAAACAAAAGAAAGCTCGTGCAGCACCTCGCGGCGCTCGTACCCGAGGCAGAGCGCGCGGCATTCCAGAACCGGCAGTTGACCTTGCATGCGGAAACAGCACTCCCCTTCGGCATTGTCGTTTTTAATCCAAAGACCGCCATTCTGATTATTGTATCACGTGACGGCGGGTTTGTCAAAGAATTTTATGAAACAGATAACGCGAAAGCCGGCAGCATGTCTCGCTGCCGGCTTTCGCGTTCATTTACTGCTCAGCTTTTGGCCTTTTCCATGTCCTTCGCGCGGATCTCCGACCGGCGGATTTTTCCGTTGACGGTCTTTGGAAGGGCGTCGACATATTCCACGATGCGGGGGTATTTATAGGGCGCGGTGTTCTTTTTCACATAATCCTGCAGCTCCTTAGTCAGCAGAGCGGAGCCTTGAAAGCCCTGGCTGAGCACGACGGTGGCCTTTACGGCGAAGCCGCGCTGGGGGTCCGGCACGCCGGTGACGGCGCACTCGGTGACGGCGGGGTGCTCAAGCATCACGCTTTCCACCTCGAAGGGCCCGATGCGGTAGCCGGAGGACTTGATGACGTCGTCCGTGCGGCCGATATACCACAGAAAGCCGATCTCGTCCCGGTAGGCGGTGTCGCCGGTATGGTACAGATCGTCGTGCCAGATGCGTCTGGTCATTTCCTCGTCGCGGTAATAGCCGGAGAACATGCCGAAGGGCTTGCCGCCGCCGGCCTCGTCCGTGCGGATGCAGATTTCGCCGGTGACGCCGGGAGCCACCTCGCTGCCGTCCTCGTCGGCGATGATCATGCGGTAACCGGGCGAGGGCAGCCCCATGGAGCCCAGGCGCGGCTGCATCCAGGGGTAGCCTGTCCAGCAGCTGAGGGTGGTCTCGGTCTGTCCGAAGCCCTCGAAGAGCTTGAGCCCCGTACCCGCCAGCCAGACCTTGTAGACCTCCGGGTTGAGGGCCTCGCCCGCCGTGGCGCAGTGCCTGAGCGCGGAAAGGTCATACTTTTTCAGATCCTCCTGGATTAGGAAGCGATACATCGTCGGCGGCGCGCAGAAGGTCGTGACCCTGTATTTTTCCAGCTTTTCCAGAATATCGGGCGCGCTGAACCTGTCGAAGTCATAGGTAAACACGGCGCTGCCCGCCAGCCACTGGCTGTACATCTTGCCCCAAAGGCTCTTGAGCCAGCCGGTGTCCGAAATGGTAAAATGCAGCCCGCCCTCCTCGCAGCGGTGCCAGAAGCAGCCGGTGATCACATGCCCCAGGGGATAGGTGTAATCATGCCAGACCATCTTGGGATACCCCGTGGTGCCCGAGGAAAAGGCCATGAGCATCATATCGCTTTTCAGGTTGCCCCGCTCCACCGGCGTTTCGGGGGCGCGCTCGAGCTCCGCGTCGAAATCAATCCAGCGCTCATTGGGCGTGCCGCCGCCGAACACGGCCAGCTTTTCCACGGTGGGACACTCGGGCAGAGCCTCCTCCATGGCCTGCACCACGCCAAAGCGCGGCGTCGTCAGCAGCATCTTGATGGAGGCGGCGTTCATGCGGTATTCGATGTCCTTCTTCGTCAGCTGGATGGTGGCGGGCACGGCGACGGCACCCATGCGGTGCAATCCCATAAGCACCGGCCAGTAGCGCCAGTCGCGGCTCATGGTGAGCATGACCATGTCGCCCCGCCGCATGCCCTGGGCCAAAAAGAAGTTCGCGGCCTTCACCGAAAGGCGGCGGATATCCTCATAGCTGAAGCGCTTTTCCTCCCCCTCGCCGGAGATCCACAGCAGGGCAAGGGCATCGGGGGTTTCGGCGGCCATCACGTCCAGGCAGTCGAAAACAAAGTTGAAGTTGCCGGGCACAGTGAGCTTATAGTTGCGTTCCAGGTCCTCCAGCGTGGCGAAATCGTCGCGGTGGCGGCCCGTGAATTTTTCATACATCGGCATAGGGCTTATTCTCCTTTCTCTTCGTGCGCGCCGTCGGGCTTGATCACCACGGCGATAAAGCGCGCGGCCTTGTCGCCCAGGGCCTTCATGGTGTGGGGCAGGCCGGAATCGAAGAAAATGCTGTCGCCCTCCTTCATCTCATAAACGGCGCTGCCGTGGAGGACCTCCATGGTGCCGGACACCATGTAGTTGAACTCCTGCCCCTCGTGGGAATACCAGGTGAGCAGCTCGTTTTTACCGGGCTCCACGGTCACCAGGTAGGGGTCGGCCATCCTGTCTTTAAAGGTATAAGCCAGATGCTTGTAGTCGTAGGCCTCGCGTTCGATGTTGTAGCCCTCGCCGCTTCTGGTCAGGGCGCAGGAGTGCAGCTTGGGGGATTCCCCCCGGATAATATTCAGGTGGTCCACGCCAAGGATGTTCGCTGCGTTATAGAGAAAGCTGAAGTTGTAGTCCCGCTGGCCCCGCTCATAGGCCAGGTACTCCTCGGGGCTGAGATGCAGCTCCTCCGCCATCTTTTCCACCGAGATGTCCATGATGTCCCGGAGCGCGGCTAGCCTGCCGCCGATTTCCACCAGTTGCTCTGTCATGATAATTCCTCCTATGCTCTATAAATTGTTTGACGCGCCAATAAAAAAGCCCCCCGCAGCGTCTGCCGCAGGGGGGCTTGAAACCGCGCGCCCTTATCCAGCAAAACGCAAAACAGCACCATCGCTAATCGCGATAATGCCAATAATAATAATGTTGGAACAAGCTCTCAGCATTATTTTTGCGCCTCCTGAATAACTGTAGCAAATAGAATAACACAAAAGCGCCGGTTTGTCAAGCAAATTTTCTTGATGAGATGAATTTTTTCGCTTTTTTTGCTTTTTTTATTTTTCTGCTATTTTTCTATTGCATTTACTAAAAAAATCGTGTAAAATGATTCTGGTTAAGTCTAGGACGAGATTGGTTCAAGGTTAACTAAGGGGTAAAGCAAAAGCAATGGGAGGAATAGCGCAATGGGAGGAATAGCTATGTTGAAGGCAAAAAGGGGATTATGTCTGCTTCTGGCAACGCTCATGCTCAGCTCCGTGTTCGCGGTGCCCGGCCTGGCCGGCATCACGGCGGAGCCTGACCTGAAGGCCGGCTCCGCGACAGGAGCCGCTTTCCGGGTACCGGAAACCATCTATCTGGAGCCGGGCGGCACGCGTTTTCAGTACTTTGTCGATTCCGACAGGAACGGGGCGCTCAACCGCAGCCGGAACCAGCGATCGGGCACGGTTGTGTTTGACTGCCCGGGCGCTTCCAATGTACGGCTGGACGCGTCGATGCTCAGCGGCGGCGAAAAGGACATGGGTGCGAACAGCGTAAGCATCCGGGCGCTGCATCCGTCGACTAACGTGACCCGAATGGTTACTTCCGGCGGCACGGCGATCTATACCACCGGCCTGGGCTCGCTGTTCGAGCTGACGCTCACGGACGATGGCGGGGTCAACAGCTCGTCGTGGGACGCGCCGGAGCAGCACAGCCTGCAGATGATCGAATGGGTGGTCACCTACGACCTGCAGGTTGAGGTGGACAACATCATGGAAATCCAACAGCACAAGGCCTACGCCTATACGGTCATTTACGCGCCGTATTATGGCGAGGCCGGGCAGGCGGGCCTGCTGCGCACCACAAACCTGCGCATCGGGTTCTCGGATTTTATTGAATCCTATTTCTATCTCACCGGCCTGCACAGGGTCAGCGGGGGCGACTACGAGCGGAAATTTGACGACAACCACCTTTCCGCCCTGATGGCAGCCGACACCAACGGCAAGGTGCCCCACCACTACCTGACCAAGACCACAAGCAGCTATGTGAAAGACAACCTGGCCCAATGGACCAACGAAAAAACGGACGGCGGCCTGGATATCTGGACAGAGGACGGCGGCGGGGACTGGAAGATCAACGTGAACCCCAAGGCACGGGGCCATATCACCGTGGACACCAGACGCTACACGAACCTCTACCAGATTCCGAACCTCAGCACGGGCTGGACGCTGTTCTGGATGGACTACGCCACCGCCTACGCAAGGCTGGAAACCCTCGCGGAATCCATCGACGATTACGAGACCGGCAGCTATCCCAATCTGGTCAGCGACTTCTGGGTCGGCGCGGCGGGCTTCAGCCCCATCACCACGCAGGCGCACAACGTCGACCAGGGCTCCTGGGCCTTCGGGCTGTATCCGCTGCAGGGCTCCGTGAAGCAGGGCAACGCCATATTGCAGACCTTCCACCATCTGGCGCGGAGCATGCCTATTGTGCCGGATTTTGACCTGTGGACCTTCCAGCGGGTGAATTTCAGCGTGGACACGGTCAGCAAGGCCTCGCTGCGCAGCGCGGTCAACAGCGCCAGCAGCTATTTATGGAACCAGACGAATACAGAGCTCATCAAGAGCTTCGACGGCACCACCGGCGATACGCGGGCCAAAATACGGGCCGCCGCCCTGGCCCTGGGCGACCCGGAGGCCCCGGCCACCCAGATCAATCCCGCCGTCACGCAGCTGAACGATTCGATGCAGAACAGCCGCGACTGCGTGGAGGCGCCGGTCTCCTTCCTGCCCCGCATCATCAATTCGAAGGGCGTCGGCGCGCCGGAGGCCGTCTATCTGCGGCCGGGCGAAAACGATATCTACCATGTGGTCAGCTACGACCCCACGGATACGGACCCCACGAAGCTGACCGGCGACCCGGGCAAGTTCCATCAGGGCGGGGGCAACGACAGCAGCAACGCGGGCACCGCGCAGCTGATGTTCAAGCTGCCCGACGAAATAAGCACCTCGGAGATTCTGGCCACGCGGCAGGTCAAGTATGAAACCGTCGACAAGAACGGCATCCCGACCCCCGCTGGCGCGACGGTGAACGACGTGCGGGTGGGCAGCCAGGGCAACACGAAGTACCTGACCTACGGCGAGTTTACCGATTGGCCCGCGCAGGACACC
This sequence comes from Oscillospiraceae bacterium, assembly GCA_009777055.1. Classification (GTDB taxonomy): domain Bacteria; phylum Bacillota; class Clostridia; order Oscillospirales; family Acutalibacteraceae; genus WRMQ01. Next base: position 24,153 of record WRMQ01000014.1, on the reverse strand, counting down.
GGCGGGGGAAGCAGGGACGCCTCTCTCCATGAGCGCTATGTGGTGTTCTGGGCCGGGGAGCTGCTGGAACCCAGCACCGGCCAGCGGGCCGAGGGCGGCATCCGCTGGACCTTCCGCTTCAAGCACGACGGCATATGGTACGAAAGCTACGCCGTAACCTGGGTGCACCCCACGCCGATTGTTGAGGCGGGCGTGGCGGGGCTGTCATCTATAAATGTACAATATGACGGCACCGCGGTATATACTTATATCACCGGCGTACACCGGGTATCCGGCGGCAACTCCCGCTCCGGCTTCGTTAATGGCTTTGACAACTCCAACGGCACATCCTCCGCCGCCAATGTTAATTCCGCCAACGGCGGCCACAACAGGCGGGGCAACATGCTGCGCTGGACCTACGACAGCGCGAACCGTACGCCCTCCGGCGGACCGATGAGCGAGGACTGGTTTGACGAATCTGATTATAACGCGTTTGTCAGCGCTGGGAACTGGTTCCCCTCCCAGGCGGACGGCGGCGTCAGCCGTTTGCGCGAACACAGCATGGTTACAGCGACTGGTGATGGCCGTGTTGTAAGCCAGTGGTTTTTTGACCGGGAGCGAAAATACGGTGAAAAGATTCACGCCGACGATGATGGGGCCGCAATCAACATGGGCGTCCCCACGGCGCACCTGGCCATTGACATCAGCCGTTACGGCGGGCAAGCCTTCAACCGCATTCCCTTCCTTTCATCAGGGGCAATGCGCGCCGCTTCCTTTAACAACTATTCATCTCAGGATAACTATATTCACCAGAACATGACCATCCGCCGCAGCGCGACAGAGGTCCCCGGTTTTTCAGATCCTTTCAATTATGATACCGGTAACTGGAACGCCACATACAGCTATCCCAGTTGGGCCACGCCGATCTTTACTTTGGATTTCATCGCCGACGGTCATCAGCAACAGATTTTGAACTGGGGCGACAGCAAAAGCAGAAGGGCGGAGCTTATGCCTCCGCTGAATACGGATATTTCCGGCACAGACGCGCCCGGCAGATTCTCAAAAATTCCGACGCAATCGGATCTTAACTCTTATAATTTGCTGGATTCCGGCACCCGCACCAGAACCTATACAAACGAAATCGCCGAATACAAAATCCGCAGACCCAGCCTCGCTATCAATCCGGGTCCTAACGGATATCGCCTTTCCAGCCGCATCTACGTCGACATCAAGGTTGACCTGATTAACAAAGCCGCCCTGCGCAGCAACCTGCAAAACGCCCAGTCGGTCTTCCGGCCTATTGACCTCTACAAAACGGATGAGTATGAGGCCTACCGGGATGTGATCTTCCAGGCGGGCGAGGAGCTGGGCCGCGTGGCTACGCCGGCCGGCGTGAGCTCCAACGCCTGGCAGACGCAAATCGACAGCCTCGCGAATGAGCTGGCCCTGAAAAACGAGGCCAATATGGACGCCAGCCTGACCCACAGCTATCTCAATATCGACGGCAAGCCCATCGGCTTCACCGAAAGCAACCGCACGCCCACCACCTTCACCGCTGAGCCCCTGGCCGCCTGGCGTCACCTGTATAAGCACAAGGACGAAACCGACACCGATACCCCCACCACGGAGTCCATCTTTGAATCCCGCAGCTACGCCCGGCACTACAAGCGCAGCAACGGCGAGCCCTTCTATGCCGAGAGCATCGGCTACTTCGAGGAGCTGAGCCCGGCGCGGTATGAGGATCTGTTCGGCGAAAGCGGCCCGGGCACCGACGGCATATGGGGCACGGAGGACGATGTGGGCCCACGGCCCTTCGCGCAGGCCGCCACCTGCGACCCCACGGGCACGGACACAAAGGTATACTTCGCGCCCGGCACGGGCACGGCCTACTTCCCGGATGAATACTACATCGAGACCCTCGCCGACGGCGGGGAGGTGCTGCATCCGCTGGTCAAGCCGGTGATCACCTACCTCAACCCCTTCGACAGCGACAACGAGATCACCGTCTACGCCATGCCCGACCCCGCGCCGCCCTCCGCCCCGGGCACGCCTTACACGGCATGGGTGCGCCAATGGCAGGCCTTTACGCAGGCCTACGGCGGCGAATACCCCGAGGGCTCATACATTATTAAGAAGAACGCCATCCTGCCCCTGGAGATACCGGACGAAATTACGATTTTCTACCCCAACGGCTCCAAGGTGACGGCGCTCCCCGTGGCCACGCCGGGGCATTTCTTCGACTACGACAACATCATGGCCAATCCCCTGCCCGACATCGTGCGCCACGGCCCGGATACCGACCGTTCGCGCTACGCCTACGCGGCGGAATCCGGCCTGACAGACCCGCTGAGCTGGAACAATGTGATCATCGAAAACAACGGCCTGGGGAATTTCTCCGCGGACTGCGCCCATGAGGAGATCGTCGTGGACAGCGCGGCGGCCAAGGGCAGCAAGACCAATCTTTGGAATGAGTCGCCGCAGGACCCGGTTTCGGCGCTGGTATACCCCATCACCTTCGGGCGGCTGCAATACGATCTTTACTACGAGCCCTCGGTCGTTGAGGTGCGCTACACCAACGAGGCCGGCGACGAGGACTACGACGACTGGGACGACCCGGACGACGAGATCTACTATGTAAACTATTACGCGACCTACACCGTGACCGCCGAGGAGTTCCCCGAGGAGGACGTGCCGGATGGCAAATACTTCCTGGGCTGGAGATTCTCCGGCGACCAGCGGATTTATAACAACGACGCAAGCTCCCGCGGCTTCGGCAAATTCCCCACGAGCTTTGTGTGGCTGACCGAAAGCGGCGCCTACTTCTCCCCGGTCTTCGCCGACATCACCACCGACCTGACCATTGACGGCAACGGCGGCACCTTCAACGTGCACGACACCGCCGGCAGCGTTGGCCTGTGGTGGGTTGACGAAGCGGACGACGACACGGAGAAGGGCGGCTGGTTCAAGGACGGCGTCTTCTTCAACGATCCTGAAACGATGCTCGACCCCGCGCTGATCACCCCGGCTGACGAAAGCAGCGCGATGGGATACGAAAAGCTGCAGACCACGCAGGTGCCCACGCTGATGGAGCCCTCCGTGAAAAAAGTGGAGGCCAATCCCCGCCCGGGTTACGACTTCATTGGCTGGGAGATCGTGGAGACGGAGTCCACGGCCTATATCGCGGGCACGAATTCGTCGATAATGACCTGGGTTCCAGGCAAAACCTCGGCGGTGCCTCCGGGCGACCGCGCCGAGATCGTCTTCGGCGACCTCAATACGACCGTCCGGGCGCGCTGGAACCCCTTGAAGTACAGAATCGAATATTATGAGCCCGACGGCACCACGCTTCTGCTCGATGATTTCGCGGTCTACGACAGCCCCTACACCCTCGCGACGCAGGCACAGCTGCCCGGCGGCTGGCTGCCTCCGACCGGAAAGAGGTTCGTGGGCTGGGAAATCATTCCCGCGTCCGGCATGCCGACGCTGAACACAGCTTATGTGGAGGGCGTGCTGCGCGACAAAAACGACCCGGAGGATCCGGAAGCGGTCACCGCGCTGGGCCAGTACGCGGACGCGCTCATATATGCGGATAAGAGCGCGCTGCTGCTGAACGAGTACGCGCCCGGGGCGCTGCTGGAATGCGACATGGATGAAAGCGCGGCTTTCCAGATGACCTACGACTCCCATATGGGAAGCGCGATCAAATTCCGGGCGGTTTATGACGACCTTTCGATCGGCATACTTTATAGCGGCGGCGAGGCAAACGGCAAAAACGGTAATTTCACCGTGCCGAAGAGCGCGGCGGAGCCCGGGCAGTCCCTCGACCTGGAGACGATCCCCCACCTCGACGCGCCCTTGTATGACAGCCAGGGCATGCTGCTGCAGACCCAGGCGAGGTCCGTGTTCAACATCACGCCCACGCACCCGGACGGCTACGCCTTCCTTGGCTACAAAATGATTCTGGAGCGGGAGACCGCGGCGGGCACCGGCGTGTATGTGGACGCGGTACCGGCAGCCGAGTATGGACCGCCCTACCTGCAGGCGGGGCAGCCGTTCTGGGACGGCAATTTCGCCAGCACCCTGAATCACCTTGGGCTGACCCCGGCGATGTTCGAGCAAAGCTCAGACGGAACGAGCGCGAAATACCGCATCCGGCTGGAGGCGCAGTGGGACGACGTCAGCACGGTATACACCTTCGACCTTCTCTTCGACCCCGATCTGACCGTGGCGAACCTCGAATGGAACCTGAGCGGCTGGACCCCGGCGGGACTGGATGCCGGGACAGGCGGAACGCAGTATATCCGCGACGCTTTCGTGGGTCAAAAGATCCTCATGCCGCCCGAGCCGGCGACGAAAGAGCCGGGCAAGGTGTTCGCGGGCTGGTATATTTACGACGCGAAGGACAAAAACCCGCCGAACGCGGCCTATGCAGACGGCGACATGGAGCTCATGTCGGCGCCAAGCGGAACGTTTACGGTAAACTGGCTGCCGGTCAGCGACACCGTGACCTTCGTGGCGCGCTGGGAAATGGCCACGGACATCAAGATCAGGTATAACCCCAACGGCGGGACGCAAAAGCCGCCCTTCCCGGCCACAACCTACAGCACCGCCCCATGGACAGACCCGGTCAATACCTTTGATTACAGCGATACGAGCTATCCGCTGCGGAGCAGCATTGACCACGAGGAAGAGCTGCACGTTAAGCGCGCGGGCTATAGCTTCGCGGGCTGGGCGGTCTGGGATCCCGAGGAGGGAGAGGAAGGCGCCTACGTCGCCATCACCACAGACCCCTATACGACCCTGCCCTATCTGGGCGACGGCGCAACCAAAACCCTGGATGTCTACGCGCAGTGGACACCCATCCCGCCGGAAACAGGGGGCACGATACTCCCGCCTGCGGCGGGCAGCGCGAAGCTGGTCTACCATCTGCAGAGCCCCACGGCGGTTTTCCCCGCGGGCAAGCTGCCGAGCCACAACTTTGCCGCGCAGGAATACGAAGCGGTCTTATGGAATCCCTACGCGTCGACGAACCCCACCGGCCCACAGTATTGGGTTTCGGTGCAGGCGGACGCCAACCTGGGCGGGCTCTATGTCACCGGCGAAAACGCACCCATCTGGGCCGGCTATGAGTTCGTGGGCTGGTTCGAGGAGCCGGCGGGCGACACGGCTGTCAACAGCGCATGGCCCATGACGCCGCAGGATCCCGAAAGCACCTACGTGAATATTTACGCAAAATGGGCCGCCATCGCGCCGGATCCCGACTACCCCGGCCTCGGCGAAGGCGGCGACCAGAGAGAGACCGCGGGCAGCGCGAAGCTGATCTACCACCTGCAGGGCCGGGTGGCGGAGTTCCCCTCCACGGCCTTGCCGAGTCACATTTTTGACGGCGACACCTTTACGGCGAAGCTGCTTCAGGCCTGGACGGGCGATGATGTCACCAGCCCGACCTACAGCATTCCCGTTCTGGCGGGCAGCGCCATAGGCGGTCTTGAGGCAGCCACCCCGGTCTGGCATGGCTATGTCTTCGATGGCTGGTATGCCGACGCGAACTGTGAAACAGCCCAGCTTACCGGTGCCTGGATCATGGATCCGGCGGATCCCCTGAGCACCTTCGTGAAGATTTACGCGAAGTGGGTCCCGGCCACGGGCAGCGACAGGCTGACCGTGCAGTATTTCCCGATGTATGGAACGCCCCAGCCGCCGAATTGGACGCCGGTGACGGCAGGTACGGTCTTTGGGGCGAACCTGCCCGCGGTAACCCGCGCGGGGTATTACGACAACACCGACGGCCCCAGCGACGGCAAAATCTGGTATACCGCCGAAACAGGCGGCTACGAAATCACAACAAGCAGCCTGGTGCAGCAGACGGTGCCAGCCAACGAAAAAACCGTCAAGCTCTATAAGCAGTGGACAGCGATTCCGGCGGGGACGCCGGGCTGCGCCCAGGTGTTCTTCCATCCCACGGCCAGCGAGACGGAGGGTCCCTTCGACGCCACAGCGGGCTCCACGACCTATTACAGCCTGTTCAACGGCGAAAGCTGGTATGAGCCCACAAGGGCCGGCTACAGCTTCAAGGGCTGGCAGGTTGGCGTGAGGAGCGAAGGAGTCTGGGTGGCGGATACGGATCCATCCACCAACACCAACCCGCCGCTGCTGAAAACCGGCGCGAATTATACGACAGAGACAGTCGCCCTGCCCTGCGCAGACAGCGCGGAGGTGCATCTCTACGGCGTTTGGTGTGAAACCAGCGCTGTGACGCTGACCCGCAACACCCGCTGCGACCTGCCGATGGATCCCCCGCAGTTCACCGGGCTGTCGGCGAGCACAACCCTGGAAAGCCTGGATAGCGGCGAGGGCCTGGGTGTACCGCTGCGCGCGGGCTACGATTTCAAGGGCTGGTCCACCACGAACCCCGGCGAGGGCGTGCTGGGCGGCACGGCGGACGTGGCGACCTACAATGGCACGAGCCTGAGCTACGAGATGACAAAGATAGACGATCTGCTGGCAGCCCAGAACACGACGGCGCTGAACGTCTACGCCCTGTGGACACAGACCACAGAGGGCGAGAACCAGACGAAGAAGATTCGCCTGACCTTCGACACCGACGGCGGCACCTTGATCACGGCGGGCTCCGCGGGCGCATCCCTGCTGGAGAATGGCTATGTGGACGTGTTCGCGGGCACGGTGCTGGGCGTGCAGCCCACAGTGGCCCGGGGCGGTTATGTCTGGGATCTGGTCTGGTACGCCAAGGACAGCGGCGGCAGCTTCACCGTTCCCTTCGACTTCACATCCACGGCCATTCAGGCGGATAATCTGGCGGACACGAGCGCCAACCCCCTCAAAACCGTGAAGGCGGTCTGGACGGTCACCGCCGGCAGCGAGGGCAAAACGGATATCTACTGGCACGGCGGCCTGCCCGAGCCCAGCGGCTACTTCGGCGCGCCGGACGCCAACCCCCTGAAAACCATGCACGCATGGGCCGGCGCGACGGCGGGGCTCCCCCTGAACGAGCAGGAGGACTTCTTCCCCGAGGAACTCTATCCCGGTGAGGACGGCCTTCCGCTGCCGATCCGCCACGGCTATATCTTCAACGGCTGGGTGCGGGCGTCCGAAAGCACATTCCTGCCCGTCAATCCCGGCACCGTGGTAAATCCTGAAACGGTGATCGAAAACGAGGCTCTGAAGGAGCCCTCGGTCATGAACCTCTACGCCACCTGGGTGCCGGTCAACGGCGGCCCCGGCGGCGAGGACCCTGACCCACAGAACGCCGTGCGGCTGAAGTTTGACCTGAAGGGCGGCGTTCTCGCCAGCGACGGGGTCACGCCAAACATTACCGACATCTACAATGTGACGGCTGAGCGCGATTACGGCGACTACTTCAGCTTTGCCACCTATGACCTGGTGAAGGCCGGTTATACCTTTGACGGCTGGTACCAGGAATCCGATCCGCAAAACCCGGGCTGGAGCAAGGCGCTGAGCAACACCACAGCGATCGTTCCCGACGCCACCGCGCCGAAGGACGCAGACGGCGGCTACATCATCTGGCTGGTGGCAAAATGGAGCCAGCCCTCGGGCACAGGCAACGAAAACGTCCGTGTGACCTGGAACCCCGGCGACGGGCTGGGCAGCGTGCCCCCGCAGCAGGATATGTACTTCGCGGGACAGTTCTTCACGGGCACGGCGGCCGGCAACCCGGCCTACCTGCGGCCCGGCTTCCGGCTGGCCTGGTGGGTCTCCGACGACCTGGTGACCGAGGCGGACCAGTGGAAGGCCAATATCTACCCCAGCGATCTCATCACGGGCATCGAAAAGGTAAACCCGAAGCCCGGCATCCTGCCGATCGACGACATCTATAACGTATCAATGGTAGCCGGCTGGCAGGCCATCGACCCGGATAAGGAGAACGACGACGGCGAAAAGGCCAAGGCCGTTCACGTGAACTTCGATGTCAACGGCGGCACGGCCATTACCCCGGCCTCCGCCGCGCGCAAGGCGGTCAAGGCCTACGAGACCGGAGACGTGGCGCCCGTGGGCACCTTCGGAAACTACTTCAGCCTGGGCATTGACGCCACGACGAATCCCTTGACCGCCATGAGCATAACGCCCTTCACCAAGCGCGGCGGCTACCGCTTCCTGGGCTGGTTCCAGCAGCTGGAAAACAGCACCGCGCTCCAGAGCCTCAAAAAGGAAGACAACGATCAAATCCATCCCTACCTGAGCACAAACGAGCTCACCCTCGTGGCCCGCTGGCAGGCCATCGCGCCCACCACGCAGGATCCCGAGGAATATGACGGCAGCCTGGTGCTCCACTATGTCACAGCCCCCGGCACGGCGGTGCCCAGCGTTCATGTGGAGGCCGGAACGCCTTATACCACGGCGCTTTTGGACGGCGCCGCGGCGGCCTCGCGGCGGCCCGGCTATGTGCCGGATCCCGCCGGCTGCTGGTTCCTGAGCTACAACAGCGAGACCAAAGCCTACGCGGACCCCGTGGCGGTGAACGACGACATTGAGACCGTCAATCCCGGGGACGAGGAGATCACGCTTTACCTCAAGTGGGTGCCGGACGCCTCTATTGAGCATGTGACACTCGCGTTCGACGCGCGGGGCGGCACGGCCGTCACTGAGGGCAATCCCCGCGCGGTCACCCTGGGCAGCGGCTACGGCGAGCTGCCGGCCACCAACCGGGACGGCTACTCCTTCCTGGGCTGGTACACGAACCTGCAGGTGGACAGCGAAAGCGGCGAGCCTGCCGGCGTGCTGGCCGGCGCGGGCGTACCCGTCGAGCCCATCGACTTCGAGCCCGACGGCCTCGCGGAGAAGGAAAACAGCATTGAGCTAACCCTGTTCGCGTTCTGGGCGCCCCTGGATTTCGGCATCACGGTTCAATTTGCGAAAACACCCTACGGCGACAGCGTGACCATGGATTACAGCGAGATGAAGGTCTCCGCGGGCGGGAAATACATCGAAAACCACATTCCTCCCTACGGCGAGACCGACAAGAATCAGCCATTGCCCAAGGCCTATCTGGAGGACTACAGCTTTGACGGCTGGTTCCTCGTGGAGCACAGCCGCGGCGACGAGCACCCGATTCGCATCACGGAGCAGGCCGCGCTGGTTCCCGTGGACGAAAACACCAAGGTCGACATGGACGATGTGGACGTAGACGAAGAAACGGGCCTGCTGAGCGTCACGCTCTATCCGCACTTCACTCCGCTGAGCCAGAGCGTTCAGATTAAGCTGTATCCCAACGGCGCGGGCGCGTACCTGCTTCTCCCGGAGGACACGGTGAAGCACAATGAAGTGACGATGTCCCACACGAACGAGGCATACTATTATACCGAAAACGAGCTCAAGGCCACACCGCTGCTGAAGGATGTCACAGCGGAGCGAGAGGGCTACAGCTTTGCCGGCTGGTATGCCGACCAGGCGGGGGCGCAGGCTCTCGCCGAGAGCAAGAAGATTCTGAATCTCGAGGCCGAGACACCCACAAAGGTCACCACCGGGAGCTCTCGCGCGCTCTACGCGGGCTGGATCCCCATGACCTACACGGTGAGCTTCTCCAGCGAAGTGAACGGGAGCCCGGTAGGAGCCCCGCCGCCGGCCATCACGGTGGAATTCGGCAGCGCCTATGGCACCGACCCGATCACGCGCCTGGCCCGCACCCTGGCCCCGCCCACGGGAATCGACGGCTTTGACTTCCTGGGCTGGTTCGACGCCGAGGGCAACGAGGTATTGGCGGAGGACACCGTAGCCACCGCTGGCAACCATGTCCTTCACGCCAGGCTGCAGCCCAGGCAGGTGGCCGGCATCGTGGTGATCTTTGATCCGCAGGGCGGTACCGTGACACCGGACCATAAGTCGGTGACCTATCAGGAGCCCTACGGCGTGCTGCCCACACCAGAGCGCAAGGGCTACGTCTTCCAGGGCTGGTTCACCGAGCCCGAGGGCGACACCCAGGTAACCGCCGAAACCCTCGTCAGCCGTCAGGACCACCACATCCTCTATGCCCAGTGGAAGCGCCAGACGACGCTGCCGTTGATTATCCCGGCCCCGATACCGGTTGTGGTGCCGGTCATAGTGGCCACGGGAACCGGCGCGGGCGCGCTGTGCGGCATCTGCGGCATCAGAGGCGGCTGTGGCTGCGGAAAAGCCACTCCCCCGCCCTCCTCCACACAGCCTTCCGCCCCCGCGAAGCCCGGCAAGGGACTCTTCCCCAACACCGGCGACGCATCCACGGCAGCCGCGCTGGCTATGTTCGCGCTGATGAGCGCCGCGGCGGCAGCCTGGCTTGTGGGCGGCAGAAAGAAAGACGAGGAAGCGTAACCACAAACCGTAAAACCTGGACGAAATAAGCAAAACCCCCGGCTTAGCCGGGGGTTTTGGCTTGTGGGTTTTCAGACAATTGTAGTGATATGCTGTTCTTTTCTCGCGGCGAAGCGGAGCTATCCAGGCCTCATGCGCTCGCGCGCAAAATTCCTCCGCCCCTTCGGGGCACCTCCTTTGCTTTCAAAGGAGGCTTCTGCGGCCTTCGCTTTTCCATCCTAAAGCCCCCTTTGAAAGCAAAGGGGGAAAAGAATTGCCGCAGCAATTCTTGGGGGAATTTTTTCGCGCGAGCGATTTCACGCCTGCCTACCTGTACTTCTCTGCGGAAGAATCACTGCCACTGCCTAAAAGCGCTTTATTTATTTGTGTGTTTTCTTTTTTCAGTCTCTTACCCCGCAGGTCCCCACCAGATCCTCCATGCCATAGCGCCCGGCGGGCCTGCCGTGGATATACCGCGCGGCGTTGACGCAGCCCGCGGCAAAAATCTTTTTGCTGTAGGCGATATGGCTGAGCTCAATCACCTCGTCGAAGCCAGCGAAGAGCACCGTATGCTCCCCCGTGATCGTGCCGCCGCGGATGGCGTGCATGCCGATCTCGTTCTTCCCGCGCTTTTCCCGGAGAGGCTGGCGATTGAACTGGTAATCGCGGGGGGAGGCGGCTTCCAAGCCCTCGTTCACGGCCCCGGCCAGAATGTAAGCCGTGCCGCTGGGAGCGTCGATTTTCTGGTTGTGGTGCTTTTCGACGATTTCGATATCAAAGCTGCCGCCCAGCACCCGCGCCGCCTGCTTGGCCAGCTCTTTGAGCAGATTGATCCCCAGGGACATGTTGCCGCTGGCGAAGACCGGGATGCGCTTTTCGGCTCCTGCCAGCATCTGCGCCTCCGCTTCGCCGTAGCCCGTGGTGGCGAGCACGCAGGGCACGCGCTCCCGCAGAGCGTATTCCAACAGACCAGGCAGCGCCTGGGGAACAGAGCAATCGATGATCACGTCCGGCCGCTCCTTCACCTCGGCGGCGGAAGGATAGACCGGAAAAGGCATGTCCGGTTCGCGGGGATCAATGCCCGCGGCGATTTCCACATCGTCCTGTGTATCAATAAATTCCATAACCGCGCGGGCCAGGCGGCCGCCGCAGCCGCTGAGCAGGATTCCCAGCATAAAAACGCCTCCTTATATGTGCGGGGCATGCCGGTTCACCCAACATACCCCTAAGCCTTTATTGGTTGTTCCATATTCAAATCAATCCGTGATTTTGCAGCGCGGCCTTCAGCTTCGCCGCGGCGGCGTCGCTCATCCCGCACAGCGGCAGGCGGCAGGGGCCGACCTCCAGGCCCATCATGTTCATGGCGGCCTTCACCGGGATGGGGTTGACGTCCACAAAAAGATCGTTGCAAAGATCAAGCCATTCCAGCTGGAGCGCGGCGCTGGCGGGGATATCCCCGGCCACGCCCAGGGCGGCGATCTCGTGGGCGATTTCCGGCGCGACATTCGAAAGCACGGAGATCACACCCTTCCCCCCCAGGGCAATGAGGGCGGTGATCTGGTCGTCGTTGCCGCTGTAGACCGCCAGGTCTTCCCCGCAAAGGGCGATGGTCTTCGCCACGGAGGAGATGTCGCCGTTGGCCTCCTTGATGGCCGCGATATTCGGGTGCTTCGACAGCGCGAGATAGGTCTCCGGCTTGATGTCCACGCCGGTGCGGGAGGGCACGTTATAGAGGATAATGGGGATATTGACCCGGTCGGCCACATAGCTGAAGTGCTTGATCAGCCCCGCCTGGGAGGCTTTGTTGTAGTAAGGTGTGACCATAAGCAGCGCGTCGGCCCCGGCCTCCTCGGCCTCACGGGAAAGGCGGGTGGCGAAGACGGTGTCGTTGCTGCCCGTGCCCGCGATGCAGGGCACGCGCCCGGCAACCCGCTTCACGGCGAAGCGGATGACCTCGGCGTGCTCCTCGGGGCTGAGAGTGGGGCTTTCGCCCGTGGTGCCGCAGATGATGACCGCGTCGGTGCCCCGGGCGATCTGGTCGTCGATGAGCTCGCCCAGCTTATCGTAATTCACCGAAAAATCGTTATGGAACGGCGTCACGATGGCAACGCCCGCCCCGGTAAAAATGAGCTTCTTCATGGGGAATTCTCCTTTCGAAATGTGTAGTATGCTTCAGTTCTTGCGGGAATCGCCGCTGTTTTCTTTGTTGAGCGTGCCCTCCAGCTCGATCAGTAGGAACCTGCCAAGCTCTTTCACCACCGGCCGGTGCCATTTGCCCTTGGGCACGATGATGAATTCACCCGCGCTCACCGGAATTGATCCCTCTCCGGTCTCGAGCTGAAAGCTTCCTTCAATCACGTAAAAGAGCTCATCCGAAGCCTCATGCACGTGAAAATCCAGCGTACGGTTTTCGACGTTCACGACACTGAGCACGTGGCCATTCAGCCGCCCCACCTTATGATATTCATACAGCGAGTCAACGGCATGCGCGGCATCCTTCAGGTTTATTTTTTCCAGCATAGCAAGCCCTCAAAAGTCTGATATCTAATAAACTTCTTGCGAAAAGGGTGGTTTTTTGCCAGTGGGCGACCACAGGTCGCCCCTACTATGAATTCTGCCCCAATTCGATATCTAAAGTCTAATATCTAAAGTCTAATATCTAAAATCTAGTTATCCAGCCCTGGGCGCACAGCAGCTCGGCCATCAGAACCGCGCCGCCCGCCGCGCCACGCAGGGTGTTGTGGGAAAGGCAGACGAATTTGTAGTCGTACTGCGTATCCTCACGCAGGCGGCCGACGCTCACGGCCATACCGCCCTCCAGATCGCGCTGCAGCTTTGTCTGGGGCATGTTGTCCTCCTCGAAATAGTGCAGAAACCGCTTGGGCGCGCTGGGGAGCTCCAGCTCCTGCGCCGTGCCTTTAAAGCTTCGCCAGGTGTCAAGAATTTCTTCCTTGGAGGGCTTTTGGCCTTCAGAAAAGCGGCAGAATACAGCGGCCAGATGGCCGTCGGAAACCGGCACGCGGATGCACTGCGCCGTGAAGCGCGGCAGGCTCGCGTTGACGATTTTGCCATCCGTAACCTTGCCGTAGATCTTCAGCGGCTCCAGCTCGGATTTCTCCTCCTCGCCACCGATGTAGGGAATGACGTTGTCGTTCATCTCCGGCCAGGTTTCGAAGGTTTTGCTCGCGCCGGAAATGGCCTGATAGGTGCATACGAGCACATCCTCCACGCCCTTCAGAGGGAAAAGCGCCGGCACATAGCTCTGCAGCGAGCAGTTGGATTTCACGGCGATAAAGCCCCGTTTGGTTCCCAGCCGTTTTCGCTGGGCCGGTATCACCTCGCTGTGGGCGGCGTTGAGCTCCGGCACAATCATGGGTACGTCGGCCGCGCCGCGGAAAGCGCTGTTGTTGGAAATCACCGGGCATTCCGCCTTGGCGTAGGCCTCCTCCAGGGCACGGATCTCTTCTTTTTTCATATCCACGGCGCAGAACACGAAGTCCACGCCCGCCGCCACGTCATTCATATCCTTCACGGCGTCCAGCACAACGATATCGCGCAGGCCTGCCGGCAGGGGCTCATTCATCATCCAGCGGGTTTTCATTAAATCCCCATAGGTTTTGCCCGCGGAACGCGCGCTGGCCGCCAGCGCCGCAACCTGAAACCACGGATGCTCCGCCAGCAGCAGGGCAAAGCGCTGCCCCACCATTCCTGTCGCGCCGATAATGCCTACCCGGTACTGTCTTTGTTCCATGCCAATTCTCCTTCGAAAAAAAACTTGCAATTACTCCTATTATCATCTATACTATTGAAGTGTTCTGTATTATAACACAGCTTGCATGGGTTCGTCAATTGATTTTTTTGAATGGGCCATAAAAGAGTTTGCATTTTTTTGAGCCGAAGAGGGGTTTTTCATGAAAACATCCGCGTTTTTCTATCAATTGCCGAAAGAAAGCATCGCCCAGCACCCCGCTGAGCCCCGTGACAGCTCCCGGCTGATGGTGCTCCGGCGCGGAACGGATGAGCTGCGGCATGATACCTTCGCCAACCTGGAGCATTATCTGAAGCCCGGAGATTGCCTTATTTTAAACGACACAAAAGTATTGCCCGCCAGGCTCTATGGCCTGCGGGAGGGCGACGGCGCGCGGGTAGAATTTTTGCTGCTGCGCCAGCTAAGCCAAAAAGAGGAAGGTCTCTGGGAATGCCTCGCCGGGCCGGGAAAGAAAGCAAAGCCCGGCATGTCGTTCTCTTTTGGGAACGGCTTGATGCGCGGCACGGTGTCGGGGATTCTGGAAAACGGCAGCCGGCTGCTAAGCTTTCAGCACGAGGGCAGCTTTTACGCCGCGCTGGACGTCATCGGCGAAATGCCCCTGCCCCATTATATCACCGAAACGCTTGTGGACAAAGGCCGCTACCAGACCGTTTACGCCCGGGAAAGCGGCTCGGCCGCGGCGCCCACCGCGGGGCTGCACTTCACGCCGGAGCTGCTGGACAGGCTGCAAAAAAGAGGCGTCGGCATTGGATACGTAACGCTGCATGTGGGCCTTGGCACCTTCCGCCCGGTGAAGGCGGAGGAGATCGAGGACCACCGCATGCACGCGGAGCACTACGCGCTGCCTGCCGGAACAGCGGAGCTCATTGCCCAGACGAAGGCCCGTGGCGGCCGCGTGGTCAGCGTGGGCACCACCTGCTGCCGCACACTGGAGTCCGTCGCCCGGGAACACGGCGGGATCGTCCCCTGCGAGGGCTGGACGGATATTTTTCTCTACCCCGGCTGTACGTTTCGCTGCATCGACGCCCTGCTGACGAATTTCCACCTCCCTGAAAGCACGCTGATCATGCTGGTAAGCGCCTTCCACGGCAGAGAGAACACCCTCGCGGCCTACGAGACCGCCGTGCGGGAGGGGTATCGGTTCTATTCCTTTGGGGACGCGATGCTGATTGTGTGAGGAATGCTCCTTATCAATTATTCTAGCCTAAGATCATCATGAGTGCCTGTACGAATGGCGGTTAAAATCAGGTTTTCACCATCAATCTCATACATCAGCAGCCAATCTGGTTGAATGTGGCATTCGCGCAAGCCGATGTATTTTCCTTTCAGCGCATGATCTTTTTGCTGCGGCTCTAATCGTTTTCCTGCAAGCAGCGCATCAACGACAGTTTTTAATAAATGAATATCCGCCCCGCGCTTTAGCATACGCTTGGTATCCTTGCGAAATTTTGTGGTCGTTGCAAGCGTTAGCATTCTCCTTCATCCTCCAAGGCCAAATCCGCAAGATACGCATCGAAGGACAAAAAACGCTTTGCCTGGATTTTTCCGCCGGCAATATCCCTTGCCTCTTGAATCGCGGATTCGGTTTCCATATTATAACGGGGTTGTTTTGGCTGAAAGGGCAAACCGCTTTCCAACAAGGATTGACTCAGGAACATATGCACCGCATCTGAGATCGTGATTCCGAAAAGCGCGAACAGTTCTTCAGCCTGCTTTTTTACTACTGGATCAATTCGGATATGCAGGCTTGTTGTTTTGGTCATCATAATACCTCCTTTTCTCTATTATAACACAATGCCAGCACATATGCAACACATTCGCAACAAATTTCGAAAGGAATTTCCATGTTCCACCTCACCCACCAGGAAAAAAACGCCCGCCGGGCCGCCTTCACCACTCCTCACGGCGTCATCGAGACCCCGGCCTTCATGAATGTCGCCACCTGCGGCGCCATCAAGGGGGCGCTTTCGGCCTTTGATTTGAAAGAGCTTGGCTGCCAGGTGATGCTGTGCAACACCTATCACCTGCACCTGCGGCCCGGGGACGAGCTCATCCGCGAGATGGGCGGGCTGCGGGCCTTCACCGGCTGGGAAGGCCCCATCCTCACCGACAGCGGCGGCTTTCAGGTTTTTTCTCTGGCCAAGCTGCGCAGCATCCGCGAGGAGGGCGTCACCTTCGCCTCCCACATCAGCGGCGCGCGCGTTTTCATGGGGCCGGAGGAGAGCATGCGCATCCAGTCGAACCTGGGCTCAACTATCGCCATGGCCTTTGACGAGTGCATCGAAAACCCCGCCACGCGGGATTATGCCGAGGCCTCGTGCGCGCGCACGTATCGATGGCTTGTGCGCTGTAAAAACGAGCAGGCCCGCATACAAGAGCGAAGCGGCCGCCCGCCGCGGGCGCAGCTGCTGTTTGGCATCAACCAGGGCTCGACCTATGCGGACCTGCGGCTGCGGCATATGGAACAAATCCGGGAGCTGGCGCTCGACGGCTACGCCATCGGCGGCCTGGCCGTAGGCGAGCCGAAGGAGGAGATGTACCGCGTCATCGAAATCGTCGAACGGGAGATGCCAAAAGATAAACCAAGATATCTCATGGGCGTGGGCACGCCGGGGAATCTTCTGGAGGCGGTGCGGCTGGGCATCGACCTGTTTGACTGCGTCATGCCAAGCCGCAACGCGCGCCACGGGCACCTGAACACCTGGCAGGGCGTGATCAACCTCAACAACAAAAAATATGAGAAGGACGACTCCCCCATCGACCCGCGCTGCCAATGCCCCACCTGCGCGCGGCATTCCCGGGCCTACCTGCGGCATCTGTTCAAGGCCGGGGAGATGCTGGCCATGTGCCTATGCGTGACGCACAATCTCTGGTTCTACAACCATCTGATGGCGGATATCCGTGAGGCGATCGCGGCGGGGCGCTTCGGCGCGTTCCATGAACAATATGTAAATTTGCTGGACAGGCGCGTTTAAGCGAAAAAAAGACTTGCATCCATTGCCAAAATAAGCTATACTATTTTTTGTATTATATTTTCATGGGAAGAGGAGAACACACATGACTTGGTTTATTCCACTGGCGGAGGCGGCGACGGAGCGAAAGGGCAATTATAATATGCTGCTCATGCTCATCCCGATGATCGCGCTGATGTATTTCACCATGATCCGCCCGCAAAAGAAGCGCCAGAAAGAAGAGCAGGAGATGCGCGGCAACGTGCAGATCGGCGACGAGATCACCACCATCGGCGGGATCATGGGCCGCGTGATCACGGTGAAGGAGGATAGCATCATCATCGAAACCGGGGCGGACCGGACGAAAATCCGCATGACGCGTACAGCCATTGGCGTCAACAACACTGCCCAGGAGAAGCTGGCCGAGGAGCGCGAGGCCGCCCAGCGAGCCGCGCAGGAGGCCAAGGAGGCCAAAATGGCCGAAGCGGGCAGCAAACGCAAGAAGAGCAAGAAGAACAGCGAAGAGTAATTATTTTGGCATAGTCTCAGCGCGCGCCTCATACTTTTAGATTAGAGTATGAGGCGCGTTTTTTATCTGCCCTCGGCCGCCGCAGCCGGCCATTCGAAAGGATGATATGAATGACACTGGCAAAGAATAAGGGCAAAAGATCCTCGCGAAGGCGGGACAAAGAGCAGCCGGAGGCCGCCGGATGGATGTCCCTGGCGCGCAGAATTCTGGTCAGCGCGGGCATGGGGACGGTGTTTTTCTTCCTTCTTCTGCTGCCCGCGGCACTGCTCTGCCAGCGCCTTGACATCGCCATGGAGCAGCTGCCTCTGGTGGGGATTCCCCTGGCGGCCCTGGCCGCGGCGGTATCTGGCTATGCCATGGTGCGGCCCATACGGCGGCAGGGGCTTGCCCTGGGCGCGCTTGCGGCGGCAACGCTGTATGTCGTGCTGCTGCTGCTGTCCTGGCTAGCGGCGCGCAGACCGCTGGGCCCGGGCGCGGTGATCCTTTTGCTGGCGGCGCTGTTGGGGGGCGCGCTGGGGGGCGTTGCGGCGGCAAACAGGCGAAGCCGGCGGAAATAAGTCAGTTTTATTCATATATATCGACTTTGCTGTCGAAAATTTTCTGTAATACCAACCATAATTGTATTGCTTTTTGTGTTTATTAGTCACATAATAGGAGATGTCAAAAACTTCCAGCAAACGAGGGATGCCCATGGCAAAGACAGCCAACCGGCAGAAATTACATTACATATGCACGGCGCAGCTCGTACGAAACAAATTCGGCAAAACACGGAAATGCTATCGCTTTAATGTGTTTGATATCGGCGGTCCAGAGCCCCGGCTGCTGTACTGTGTCAACGATATCTGCTCTACCGAAAAGGATGCCCGTGCGCTTGAGGCTCTGTTTCGGCGCAACCAGGTTTCTCTTTGCCACGTGAGGGATGTGCTGGAGGACTGGGCGGCGGGCCGCTGGTAACGGATACCCCGGCCGCGCGTATCGCGGCGTGCAGCCCCTGTGCGTCCAGCTCTTCGCAGCGGGTTTGCTTGAGCAGCAGCTCCGGCGGCAAAAAGGGGTCGAACTTGCTCTTCGCGCGCAAGCGGTCGGGTACCGGGAGTTGATCAATATCAATGCCCTCAGCGCGCAAGCACGCAAGCGCCCGCGTGGGATCGCGGTCTGTCGTCAGATAGATGGGGTTAAACTCACTGGGGCAAAGTTGGCCGGCAATCCCCTGCCGCCGCAGCGCCAGGCGCAGCGTTTGCAGCTGCGCCGTGTCTACCCAGGGGAAAACAGCATAACCGCCATCCGCAAAAGAAATCGTCCAGCGCTCCGTAATCCCCCATTGCCGCGCGATTTCCCTCGTTTCGCTCAGGCGAAGCCGCGCGCCGGCACTGAGATAGGCGTAATCCGTATCGGAGCGCAGGATCTCCCGCATCCGCTCCAGCAGGCGGGCATGCATGCGGCCGCGGGCAAAGGACTCCCAGCGGGTTTCCGCCGCGCCCCTGGCCGGATGAACGGTGATTACGCGCTTTGCCTCATCGCAGGACAGCGTCTGCCAGGTTCTGCCCGCCAGGGCGAAGCGCTCCCCCGGCTTATATTTTTCGCTGACGGAGCCGAGCACCCCGCCCGGCCCGCGCACCTCGTATTCCTCCGGCGCCGTGAACACCGACAGAAAGTCGTGATGGTTCACGATGTGCTCCGCCTCAATTCCCACGAGCAGGCCGCCCCGCTCCCCCCGCTGCAGCTGGCCCAGCGCCAGCAGATGCCGCAGCAGCAGCCTGTATTCCTCCTGTGTGATGTTTTGAAAGGCCTCCAGGGTCAGAATCTGACGCGCAAGGGCGGCGGCGCTGGTCTCTCCGCCATTGGCCAGGAGCGCGCACATGGTCTGATGGTACAGCAGCCCGTAAGACCGCGCCCGGCCCTCCGCGGGCTCAATCCAGCGTTCTTTCAGATATAGCTCCAGCACCGCGATGGCGCGGACAAGCTCCCAGTGCATGCCCTCCAGGGGATCCCCGCCCGCCGGAGCCGGCGCGTCCTCCTCAATGGCGAAGTAGAGCTCCGCCGTCTGGCCCTGCCGTCCACAGCGGCCAATGCGCTGCGCGAAGCTGGACACCGTCACCGGCGCGCCCAGCTGCACCACCTGCTCCAGGTCGCCGACATCCAGCCCCAGCTCCAGCGTCACCGTGGCCCCCGTGACAAGGGGTATCTCCGAACGCCTCATCTCCCGCTCGGCCTGCTCCCGCAGCGCGGCGGAAACGCTGCCATGGTGCACCCGGTAGACATCCGGCGTTTTGTTTGCCCGGGCAATCTCCTTGAGCGCCGCGATGGCCTGCTCGGCCTCCAGCCTTGATTTTGTGAAGACAATCGTCTTTTTGCCCAATGTGCGCTGATACAGGCTCCGCGCCAGCGGGGAGGGCTCCTGCCGCTCCTCGCCGGGGAGCGGCTCTTCCCGGGGAAAGCACTCCATAAGCAGCTTCAGCTTCCGCTTGCTTTCCGGCACCACGGGATGCCTGCACGCCCTCTGGGTTCCGGCGGAAAGCCAGCGCGCGGCTGCCTCCGGATTGCTGATGGTGGCCGAAAGCCCCACGCGGCGCGGCGCGCAGCCGCACAGGCGTTCCAGGCGCTGCAAAAGGCACATGAGCTGCAGCCCGCGCTCGCCTGCCATGAACGCGTGCACCTCGTCCACAATAACGAAGCGCAGCTCGGCAAACAGCCGCGGACAGTCGCCCGGCCGCCGGGTAAGGAGGCTTTCCAGGGATTCCGGCGTGATCTGCAGCAGCCCCCGCGGATTTTGCAGCAGGCGTTCTTTTGCCGTGGAGGAAACATCGCCGTGCCACCGGCAGATAGGCACGCGGCCCTGCTCCAAAAGCCCTTTCAGGCGCGCGAACTGATCATTGATCAGTGCCTTCAGCGGGCTGATATATAATATCCCCACGCAGCGCGGGGGCTGCTCCCCCAGCAATGTTAGAATGGGCAGGAAGGCGGCCTCGGTCTTTCCCGAAGCCGTACCGGAGCTCAGCAGCAGGTGATCGTCAGAGGAAAACAACGCTTCGCAGGCCGCGTTCTGCACAGGGCGCAGCGCGTTCCAGCCCTCATGGTAGATGTATTCCTGAATATAGGGCGCAAGGCGGCTGTAGTTTTGATTCTCAATGCTCAATGCTCAATTCTCAATTCACGTAATGTCGTAGGGGTTCAAAATTTTGAACCCTATATGATATTTATAATCATTTGAACTCTATCTGATTTTTGCCCGCTGGCAACCACTGCCAATTTCGCAAGAAATCTATTGAAATAATTTGAACTCTATTTTTGAACTCTATTTGATGTTTTATTGGATTTCCTGAGAAATGGGTGTTTTTTTTTGCCAGCGGGCGACCGTCTAATAAGGGTTCAAAATTTTGAACCCCTACCAGGATAATCGCCATAGCGCAGCGCGTATTGGATCAGCGCCTCCCGTTCGTTTTCAAGCCGGCCCTCCAGAACCTCCTCCAGCAGGCGGTCCAGCGCTTTCCCCAGCCCTGGGCCCCGCAGCCCAACAGCCATCAGATCATTTCCGTTGACCGCAAGCTGCGAAAGCCGCGTGCAGGCTTTGGAGCCCGACATTTCGCGCACCTGGGCGCAAAGGGGCTCATAGGCGTCCAGCCGATAACGCTTGTCCGGCGCCTGGGCCGCGGTGTCCGCCCGCATAAGCTCCAGCAGGTCGAGAAGAGACTCCTCCCCCATCTCCCCCAGCAGCTTGCGCAGTGCGGCGGGTGGAATTCCCTTTGGCTCCGAGGCCTGCTCCAGCAGCCGCAGCTCGTGGCGGCGGATCAGCTGCAGCACATGGGCAATCAGCCGTTTGGGGCAGCGCAGGCCCTTGAGAAGCTCCTCCGCGATGCCCTCGCTGACGACCGCATGGCCATAGAAATGTCCCTTTCCGTCGGGGCCCCGGGTGAAGACCCGGGGCTTGCCCGCATCATGGAGCAGCGCCGCATAGCGCAGCGCGGGCGCGGGGCGAATGGCCTCCGCCGCCGCGCAGCAGTGCTCCCAGACATCGTAGCAGTGCCAGGGGTTGTGCTGCCCGAAGCCGTCCATGGGCTCCAATGGCGGAAAAAGCGTAAAGACAACCTTGCGGTACTCCATCAAAACCCGCCGGAGCTCCTGGCCGCACAGGAGCTTTGTGAACTCCTTCTGTATCCGCTCGGCGGCTACATGCCGCAGGAGGCCGCGCTGTTCCAGAATCGCGTCCGCTGTCTTCGCCTCCATCGTGAAGCCCATCACACTGGCAAAGCGCAGCGCCCGCAGGATGCGCAGGGCATCCTCGCCGAAGCGCTTTTCCGGCTCCCCCACACAGCGGAGGATTCCCGCGCGCAGATCGGCCTCCCCATTGAATGGATCAATGAGCCCATGCTCCGGATGATAGGCCATGGCGTTGACGGTAAAATCCCGGCGGCTGAGATCGGCGCACAGATCATCCGTGAAGCTAACCGTATCGGGCCTTCGGTGGTCCGTATACGCCCCGTCCAGGCGAAAGCTGGTGATCTCGATAGCTTCGCCGTCCACAATGGCGGTCAGTGTGCCGTGCCGCAGGCCGGTTTCGATGAGCCTTAGGCCCCGCAGGGCCTGCCTGACCTCCTCCGGCTTCGCGGAGGACGCCACGTCCCAGTCCCCCGGCACCGCCCCGCGCAGGGCGTCGCGCACGCAGCCGCCCACCGCGTAGGCCCGATGCCCCACGGCTTCCAGCGTATCAATTATTCTTTTGGGCGCGCCGGGCAGATTGATCATATCGCTCCCACTTCATCTTCTATCGCAATCACGCGCTCCGCGATCTCCCGCAGTTCTTCCATTGTGCGCAGCGAGACGACTTCGGCCCGCAGCCTTGCCGCGCCGCGCAAGCCCTTGATGTACCAGGCCGCGTGCTTGCGGGCCTCCCGCATGCCGATGGTATCGCCTTTGTATTCGCACAGCAGCCGCACATGCTCCAGCATCACGCGCATGCGCCGCGCCGCGCCCGGTTCAGGAAGAAGCGTCCCGTCCCTCAAATACGCCTCAATCTGGCGGAAGACCCAGGGACGGCCCATCGCGCCCCGTCCCACCATCACCATGTCGCATCCGGCGGCCTCCAGCATAGCCGCGGCGCTCGGCCCGTCCGTCACGTCTCCATTGCCGATCACGGGCAGCGACACCGCCTCCTTCACCGCGCGGATGCTTTCAACATCCACCGGCGGAGCATACATCTGCTGGCGGGTACGCCCGTGCACGGTGATCCAGGCGGCGCCGGCGGCTTCGCAGCGCTTCGCCAGCTCCACAGCGTTGCGGCTTCCCTCGTCCCAGCCCGCGCGCAGCTTCACGCTCACGGGGATATCGCTCCCCGCCTGCCGGAGGGCGTCTGCCGTGGCCAGGACAATCTGTTCGGCAAGACCCGGCTCCCGCATGAGAGCCGCGCCCCCGCCCTGCCCCGCGATCTTCGGCGCGGGGCAGCCCATGTTGATGTCGATGAAATCCGGATTATGCTGCAGCGCGGCCCGCGCCGCCACGCGAAAGCAGGCCGGCTCCCGCCCGAACAACTGAATCCCTGCGGGCCGCTCATCCGGGGCGAGAGCCATTAACCGCGCGCTCTTGCGGTCGCCCATGCTGACCCCCTTGGCGCTGACCATCTCCCCGCAGCAAAACGAGGCCCCCTGTGTCATGCAGAGCTCCCGCATAGCGCGGTCGGCGACGCCCGCCATGGGCGCGAGGGCCGCGCGATTTTGCATGCCCTTAAAAATCATACCCGCTCCGTCTCCTCCAGCTCCAGCCAGAGGGAGCGCTCTTTACTTATTGGATCATCTTCCCGCTCCTCCGGCTCCCCGGGGACCAGGGACATCACCTCGCACTTGCGCGCGCGCATCCACAAAGAGGGCTCGACCCGCAGGGTGTAGCCGCAGCCAGAGGGGGTAAGCCACTCGTGCATGGGCGCCTCCGGAAGCCCGAACGCCGCCAGCAGCGCCATGATCACGCCGCCATGGGTGACGATCGCCGAGCGCCGTGTGCCTGTCTTGATCAGCCCGTCAACGACTTTCACAAAAGTATCGCAGATGCGCGCCTGAAAATCCGAAAGCGCCTCGCCGAAGGGCGGCGTAACGCCAGCCTCACCCCCGATCCACCGGGCGAAAAGGGGGTGCCGCTCCAGCTCTGCCGGGCTTTTGTTCTCGTACTCGCCGAAGTAGTACTCAATGAGGCCCCGCATCTCAATGGGCGCGTTGTCCGGATACAGCAGCGCGGCGCTTTCCCGGCAGCGGGCCAGGGGCGAGGTGAACAGCGCGTCCGCCTCCGGATAGCGGCAGTCCCCGCGCAGCGCGTCAAGCTGCCGCCGTCCCTCCCCGGTCAGAGGCGCGTCCGTATGGCCGATATAGCGGCCCTCGGTTTCTCCCTCGCACAGGCCGTGGCGAATCAAAGCGATATAGAAAGATTTCATGGCAATAGCGTTCCCTTCAGACCTTCGAATATAATTGGCCGGCAATGACCGCCGCCGCTATATCACTGCTGGCTCTGCTTCACAGCCTCAAAGCGATTTATGGCCACGGCGCCGAAGTAGATCGGATCGGTGCCGTTGATATAGCGCCGCATAGCGTTGATGGTGTCCATCGTCGGCGCGGCCAGAAGGATGTCGGGATTGGTGGTGGAAA